>NVWS02000009.1 GCA_002746295.2 Zetaproteobacteria bacterium | reverse complement strand
TGACCAAGATGGGCGTAGCATTCCGTGAACGTGGCTTTCGTTTTTCGGCTGGACGCGATGATATTGATAGCCAAGATGATCGTGGCGCAAACTTTGATGCAGGTGATCATTCTGTGTTTGCATCGTCTTTCCCATTCACAGTTAGAACGCAAATTTTAGCCACAAGCGCAGGGCCAACGGTTGATTCTGCTGGCACGCCTGTGATGCCAGGCCATCGCCCTGGTATGTTGGATGGTGCAGCACCGGGTACATTTAAGGTGGGATCAGGTGAATTTGGTCTGATTTCAGCAGGTTCTTATGATAACTTCTCTTGGTGGATGGATTCCAGCCTTTTGGGTGGCGTTGCTATGTTGGAAGGCGTGTATTATGTGAATGATTTACTGAAAATTCGCTTTGGCCGTGTACAAAACAATGTGGGTTATGGTATGACCATGATGTCCAAACGCTCTTTGGGTTATGGTTGGAATGATTCAGCACAAATGGCAGGCGGCACGATGTTGATGATGGCTGATGGTATCAGTATTCATGGTACAACCAATGGTGATTCAGGTGTGGGAACATACTATGACTTTACAGTAGGAACGTATGGTAAAGACAGCAAAACTGGAAGTAACTCCAGCAGTCTTTATGGACGTGTCGCGCAAGAAATTGCAGATAACTATATTATTGGTGCGTATGCATATAAAGCTACCAATTATACATCGAATGTTTTTGGTGCAACATCCCCCATGCAAATGGCGATGGGCGCAGTGGGTGCAACCACTGCAACAGATATGTCCTTCAAAGATGTGAGTCGCTATGGTGTTGATTTTGCCTTGAATTACGGTGAGCCGCTTCAATTTTGGGGTGCATATACAACAGGTAAACAAACCAGCTATGCCAACCAAAACTTGAATGTGATGGCACTCACGCTTTCCAGTGAATGGAAATTTGCAGAGTCAGATTTGATTGGTGTTAAATATGATGCCAGCCGTGCTGATTTACAAATGATTATGGCTAATGGCATGGCAGGAAGCGTGGCAACGCCAAGCACAACCAGCAATATGACATTGTTTGGTATTCATGAAATCGCTGAAAATGTTCAAGGCATTTTATCAGTAACCCGCACCAGTAATCAAGTGAATTCTATGGGACTTGCAGCAGGCAAAACGATTGCTCGTCAAAGCAGTTTTACCACAGGCATGTTCTTAATTGATTTAGCACTGTAATAACAATGAAAAACGGTGGGGTATGTGCCTCACCGTTTTTTTATGATCTGATGTTACGCACCTTGTAAAAAACAGCGTCATCCCCGAAATCTTGTATCGGGGGTCTATGATTTGAAATAAAAGACCCTCGATAAAAGCACTCGAGGGTGACGTACTGGAGAATAAGCATGTATTTCATGCGAAATGCGTAACATCAGTTATAATATTAAAAAATAAACATGAATATAGGAATGATATGAATGAACTAGGCACTGCTTTATCACCCGTGCGTCATGGCATTGCCATGGGGCTTCTGGCGCTCATTTTGGGTGTATGTTGGGTTGCATATATTGCGACCCACCATGAAAAACTACATGGTGGCTTCGAACAAGCTGAAGTACAAATCAAACAAACACATGAACAAAAAGAAATGAAAGCCATGCAATCTGAAATGAGCATGGATCAGATGGATATGGGAAAATCACCCCATAGCCATGCAGCAGGTGAAGCAGCGCATCATGATGAAACCTCTGGACATGCCCATCAAGGTCAAGGGCATGGACACGGTGAAATGCATCAACATAGTCATTCAGGAAGTTTGGCAACCGATGCCATGCAACGTTTGATTCGTGGACATATTCATTTTATGGGTATCGGTCTATTGGTGATTTTGATGCTGGGTCTTGTTGCCTCGACTTCCTTGAAACCATGTTGGAAAAGTGTATTTGCGTGGACATTTGGTTTGGGTGCATTGATGTATCCACCTGCATGGATTTTGATGGGTTTTCGTACTGTTGAGCTAGGACCTGAAGCTGCTGAAGCCAGCGTGATGTGGTTGTTTGGCCCAGGTGTTGCATTATTACTTGGCTCACTGATTGCTTTGTTTTGTGTATTTATGTTGGAGTCTTGTGGGTGTAAAAAATCAAATTTGTTTTCTTGGGCTTTTGAAAAAACTGAACCTGAAACAACTGAATCATAATCAATAAAGCTTCTGTATGTTTCACGTAAGAGACGTGCAGAAGTTTATTCGGGAGATAAATATGACATACACTTATATGAGAGGCGTATTGTTAAGCGCAAGTTTACTGGCAGCATCACTTGCTTATGCAGATGGCAATCACACAATGTCTGATACACAACATCAAAAAACCATGGGGGGTATGCATCATCCAGCATCATCTGAAGGTCAATATGGTGAGTCAGGTACTGCTGTGATGGGAGATACTCAACATCGTAAAACTATGACAGGCATGAAACATCAACACAGTGCCAACGAAAAGGATCATAAAAAAGCAAGCAAGATGTCCGATGCACAACATCGCAAAACAATGGGCGGCATGCACCATTCTGATTAACGGATGTTACGCACCTTATCAAAAAAACAGCGTCATCCCCGAAATCTTTTATCGGGGAACTATTATTTGAAACAAAAGACCCTCGATACACGCACTCGAGGGTGACGATAAGGTTAAAAAATTGCTTGTTGTTAAGGTGTAAAAAAATATGATGACTGTCCATGAAGCCGCTAAAAAAGTAGGCATAACATCCGATGCGATTCGCCATTATGTGCGTATCGGTTTGTTACACCCCAAGCGCAACCCTGATAATGGCTACCGACTTTTTAGTGATGTGGATCAACACCGTTTGAGTTTTATGGTACGCGCCAAGCAGTTTGGCTTTACGCTTGCAGATATGCGAAAAATATTTTCAGATGTGGAAGCAGGGACTTCTCCTTGCCCGCGCGTACGAAAATTGTTGGAAAAACGCATGATGATGAATCAACAAAAAATCACTGAATTACTGGTCATGCAAGAACGTATGCAACAAGCTCAACAAGCATGGACGGATATACCTGATGCCATGCCCAGTGATAAGATGTTGTGTCATTTGATTGAAAAAATGGATGCTTGACCTATGTGTAAGGCATTGCCCTTAAAGTGGCGGCAGCTACTACTATAGCGGTTTAAGTATAGAATCACTGCTTTAGACCCTGATCCAAATCATCACTTCCGTCGTCACCCACGAATGCTTGTGTCGGGGGTCTATGATTGGATGCCCGATACAAGATTTCGGGCATGATGGGATCATTTGATACTTAAACGACTATATATGAAAGGACATATAGAATGAAAGAACAGACCGATTTGAATCCATCCGAATATCGAACCTTTCGACAAGTCATACCTGCCATGAGCATCCCCTTAGCCTCTATTTTTGGCAGTGGTTTTTTGGTGATTGTCCCCGTGTTGGTGAGCAGTGTGGGAGCGTATGCTGTACTGGCGATGTTGGTGGTTTCCTTGGTGGCTTTTCAGGCAGGGGCTGTGGTTCGTCATAATATTATTTATGCAGAACCTGTGTTGGCAGCAAAAGAAAATCGCATGGCATTGATGGTGGAACGCCTATCATCATTGGCACTTGTGGCGGCTTATGTCGTATCGGTGTGTTTATATATTCATATTTTAAGCTCATTTGTATTG
>NVWS02000138.1 GCA_002746295.2 Zetaproteobacteria bacterium | reverse complement strand
GATTGTATTGAAAGTGAGTGGTTATTTTGGAAGAGGTTGGCATCATGGTGAGTGGTTTCCTTGAAAATAGATTATCTAACAAGGGCATCGAGAGGGACGCTCGCGCCCCTCATGCAGATCGTTAGCTGTTTACGGTGATATATGAATCAACCTTATAAATTTATTGATGAAAAAAACACTCTTGCCATTCTACCAATTCCTTTGCGATGCGTTAAAGAATTAGATTCTATGTTAATAGCAATTAATAATGGTGAAAGAGGCGGAAAAACTGGAAGTATTTCGACATTAATTAAAGTCAACAAGAAAAATAGATATTCTAAGAGGTCAATGAAAAGGTTAGCTTCCAGTAAGCATGTAGACTTGGGGATAACATATAATTTCATGCTATTCGATCAGCAGGAAGATCATAATAATTATGGATTCTCATATGAAGCATGGTCTCATGGAACTCCACAAGCTCCGATGCTTATGTTGAGTTTTGATCGTATTTCAGGTTCTCCTCCTTCAGGTACTTTAGAACTTAATCCTGAACAGTATGTCCTGTCGAGAAGGATAGTATCTATTCCACTTCAATGCATTTTAAAGGGCTGGGGAAATGCTGAAAAAGGATATATGATTTATGAGCATAACCTTTCAGCAATGGATCATGCTAACCCACAATTTAAGTCTATTAGCTATATTGGTCTTACATCACGCAATTGGCAAACTCGTTATAAAGAACACCAAAGAGATGCTCTTACTGGTAGCGAATTACTTTTTCATACATCGTTGGCAGCAATACTTAATAAAGATGGAATAAGTCAGGTTGGAATGGGTCCTTTTGAAATGGTGAGAGGTGGGGTATGCTTGTTATCCGAACTTCAATATGTAAATCTCACATATGAAGAGGCTATGGACGTTGAGGAAAAAATGATTGAGAGAAGTACTCTTCACCCTAAAGGATTGAATATGATTCCTGGTGGATTTGCTGGCATGAAGTTTTTGCACAAACTGGGGTATTTAGCTAAAGAAAAGGTAACGATTGATGACAGAGAGCAGGCATTAGCCAAATACCTTTTGGAAAATTCCAGAGCGGGGAAGTCCGCTCCATGGGTCACAGAAAGCTGGGCAAAAGATGAGTTTTATGAACAAGTTATATTCAAAAGAAGTAACACCTTAAATAAGGAACAAGTTCTATCAATTCGAAAGTATGGAAATGACTGGGGATTGAGCATAGAAGTTATTGCAAATTTATCTGGTGCCAATATTAGGCAAGTTCAGGATATTTTGAGCGGTAAATATTATTCTCGTGTAAAATGAAAGAGAATATAATACAGCTAACCATTCAAATCGAGAGGGACTTCGCTACGCTCGCCCCTCATTTGGGTCGTTAGCATATTAATTCGTAACAAATAGGGAGATTTATGATGGGTTTTTGGTCTGGACTTTGGGATGGTGTTAAAGCATTTGGTGGCCTAGTAGCGAAGGTTGTTAAGAAAACTTATGAGGTTTTGACTAATGATAAAACTGTAGAAGTTTACGATAAGTTAGAAGCTATGATTGAAAAGAATAATAACAGAAGTACTAGCCATAGGGATAATAGGGCTCTAGCGAATCCTGATTTTTTTCAAGCAGTCTCTACAACTAGTATTGATAATAAAATTGCAGAGCAAAATAAATTAATAGCGCGGCATAAAGAAGAGCAAAGAGTTTCTCAGAAAACTACGGCTTTACAAATTGAGCTTATGAGGTTGAGGGGTTCAGCGGAATTGATAGATAGATCTATAAAAAATGTTAAAATGCATGCTTCAAGTTTATCAGTTCACTACCAAAACATGCGAAATATTAACGGGCTTGTAGATGATGTGAATACATTAAGGTATGGTTTAAAAGCAGTTATATCTACAATGAATCATAATGCTAATATACTGTCTAATGAAGGGCAGAGCTTAAGAAGAATAGAAGGTGTTGATATTGATAAGAAGGACGGTGCTATATCTCAAGTGGCAGCGTTTGATGCTTTTGATAGAACAAGGGAATTATTAAAAGATGAAGTTATTGAATTATCAAAGTCATCAAGTAGACACTTACAAGATATTGAAACACTTAAAGTAAATGCTTCGACTATTGGCGGGGAACTTGGCTTACAGATTGTCAATTATATAGATAGAGAGGTTGCACCAGTATTTAAGTCTACCGAACAAGCAGGGTTGATACTTAGGTCTGAAGTTTCATCACTGCCTGTAGCAGTAAGAGATAAGAATGGTAAATTAAAATTTGAAGCTGGAAAAGTCATGTTGGAGAATGAATATTAATGCTAACCAAAGCATCGAGAGGGACTTCGCTTCGCTCAGCCCCTCATGCAGGTCGTTAGATAATTCTTGAAGGTGAAATTTAAGTCTGTATTTTGATAAAAATATAGGTCTTGACTGTTGCCTTGTTGAATCGGGTTTGTCTGGTTTGGTGGTTTTATTTGAAGTCGTTCAAGCTTGAAAGAGTGCGTTGAATGGGTGGTTTTGTTTCTCCTTCAATGAAAAGGCAAGAGTGATTGCGACAAAAGAAAAGAGTAGTATTTTTATCAAATTTGAGGTTCAATCAGGTTTTAAGAGTTGCTTTTGAAATGATAAAAATAAAGAAGGTTTTTTGTGTTTTCGGGTATTTGTTTTGGAAAGCGTAAAGATTGAGAGGCTTTTCTTAGTTTTCTTGCTGAAAGGTAAGATTGTATTGAAAGTGAGTGATTATTTTGGGAGGGTTTAGATTATGGTGTCTTGTTTCATTGTTGATTATCATCTAACTAGGGCATCGAGAGGGACGTGCGTTCCGCACGCCCCTCATGCAGGTCGTTATGTGTAATCAGCAACACATGGGTGTGTTTCAATGACAAAAAGAAATAGAAAAGTTGGTTCGATAAAAACAGAACTTCTCACAAAATCCAGAGAAGCGATGTTGACTGCGGTTCAAATTTTTAATAATCCCAACATTCAATTTAAATCGGAAAGTTTTATTGTATTATCCATAATAGCATGGACATATTTGCTTCACGCATATTTCAGATCTCAAAAAATAGAGTATAGGTATTTTCAACAACACGGACAAAGGAAGAGGTTTGATAAAACAACAAAAGGCGCATATAAATATTGGGCACTAGAGAGGTGCTTAAATGATACACGTTGTCCCGTTGATAAAGTAACCAAATTGAACCTTAAGTTTCTAATTGGCTTGCGTCATGAAATAGAACATCAAATGACGACTAAGATTGATGACTATTTGAGCGCAAGATTTCAAGCTTGTTGCTTGAATTTTAATCAGTGCATAAAAAACAACTTTGATGAAAGTTTAGGTATAGATAAACATTTGTCATTTTCTCTTCAATTCTCATCAATCAAAGAAGAACATGCAAAGCAGTTAAAAGAGTTTACTGACTTGCCGAAAAACATTTCATCCTATATCAATGGATTTGATGTAAGCATGCCAGATGAAGATTATAACGATATGAGGTATTCATATCGTGTCCTATATATACCAAAGTCGGCAAATCATAAGGGGCAAGCTGATAAGGTAATTGAATTTATTCCCGCTAATTCGCCTGAAGCTGAAAAGCTAAACAAAGAATATGTATTGATAAAAGAAAAAGAAAAGCCAAAATACTTGCCAAGCAAGATTGTACAACTTATGCAGACCGATGGATTTTCAAAATTCAAACAACATAAACATACTCAGCTATGGAAATCAATGAATGCGAAAGGAAAGGGAAAAGGCTTTGGTGTTGAGGTTGCAAAAACATGGTATTGGTACGAAACATGGTTAAATGAAGTCAGAAAACATTGTCAGGAGAATGCAAGCGAATATAGCAAATACACATAACCAGTCAAATCGAGAGGGACGCTCGCAGGCTCGCGCCCCTCATTTGGGTCGTTAGATAATTCTTGAAGGTGAAATTTAAGTCTGTATTTTGATAAAAATATAGGTCTTGACTGTTGCCTTGTTGAATCGGGTTTGTCTGGTTTTGGTGGTTTTATTTGAAG
>NVWS02000137.1 GCA_002746295.2 Zetaproteobacteria bacterium | reverse complement strand
TCAACATCAATACGAAGTGATTTATTGACCACATCAAAATCAATCTTCTTAACATACCAAGGTGATGTAATGCCCAATGCTGCTTCAAATAACTTTTGCATGATATCGAAATCCTAATCCCTATGAAATATCAAAATTATAATCGCTACCCACTCAAAATTCAAAAGAGCCAGGTTTTAAGTGCTGACTCAAATATCGCCCTGTCCATGACTGCGAACACACAGCAACATGTTCAGGTGTACCACTTACCACTACCTCACCGCCACAATCTCCACCTTCTGGTCCCATATCCACAATCCAATCCGCAGTTTTGATGACATCTAAATTATGTTCAATGACCAATACGGTATTGCCGCGCTCGACCAAGGCATGCAGTACCTCAAGTAACTTGGCAACATCCGCAAAGTGTAAGCCCGTGGTCGGTTCATCCAAAATGTATAAAGTGTCGCCTGTTGCTTTGCGCGCCAATTCTTTGGCAAGTTTGATACGTTGCGCCTCACCGCCTGAAAGTGTAGTCGCGGCTTGCCCCAAATGAATATAACCCAATCCCACTTGTTGCAAGGTGGTCAAGCGTGTTTTTAGGGGAGAAATCGCCTCAAAAAATTCAAGGGCTTCATCCACGGTCATCTTTAACACATCATCAATGTTTTTGCCTTTATAACGTACATCCAAGGTTTCACGGTTATACCGCTTGCCCTGACAGGTTTCACACGTCACATACACATCGGGCAAAAAGTGCATTTCAACTTTAATAATACCATCACCTTGACAGGCTTCGCATCGTCCACCTTTCACATTAAATGAAAAACGCCCTGGTTTATAAGCACGCGCTCTGGATTCGGGCACACCTGAAAACAACTCCCGAATGGTGGTGAAAATCCCTGTATATGTCGCAGGGTTGGAGCGTGGCGTACGTCCAATGGGGCTTTGATCAATATCAATAATTTTATTGATAAGTTCAACGCCGATGAGGGCTTTGTGCTGCCCCACACGATCTGTTTTGAGACCAAGGTGACGCGCAAACCCACGGTACAAGGTATCCAGTGTCAGGGTGGATTTCCCAGAGCCTGACACGCCCGTAATACAACTGAGTCGCGCCATGGGAAATAACGCGGTGACATCGTTTAAATTATGTTCGCTTGCGCCTTCAATCCCCAACATGGGATGTTTTTTTGGTACTTTTCGGCGTTTGGGTATGGCAATGAATTTTTTGCCCGATAAATAATCGGCGGTAAGCGTGTTGGCAGCCAAAATATCTTTCAAAGAACCTGCTGCGACGATCTCGCCACCATGCTCACCTGCCAAAGGCCCCATATCGACAATAAAATCGGCCGTACGAATCGCATCTTCATCATGCTCCACCACAATCACGGAGTTGCCCAAATCGCGCAAGCGTTTGAGCGTGGTGAGTAAACGATCATTGTCACGTTGGTGTAAACCAATGGAAGGTTCGTCCAAAATATACAAGACTCCCACCAATGCAGAACCAATTTGCGTGGCAAGACGAATGCGCTGCGCTTCACCACCTGACAAGGTGCCAGCTGTGCGCTCCAAACTTAAATAATTCAAACCGACTTCAATCATAAAGCCCAAACGGGCTGCAATTTCTTCAACAACTTTTTCAGCAATGGTTTGATCTTGTGTGTTGAGTTGTAAATTTTCTATCCATGTTTGTGCTTCATGCAAGGGTAGGGCGCACACCGTGGGTAACGACAAATCACCGACCAAAACATGGCGTGCAGCGCGATTGAGCCGAGAACCTTTACAATTGGGGCAAGCAATCGCATTGATGTATTTACCGAGTTCTTCACGCACATCATCGGAGGATGTTTCACGGTAACGACGTTGAAGGTTTGGAATCACGCCCTCAAAAGGACGACTGACCGTGCGACTTTGTGTGCCTGTTTCATAAACAAAATCGACTTTTTTGCGACCTGTTCCATATAAAATGTGTTGTTTGGCATCTTCGGGTAAATCTGCCCATGCTGTATCCATCGACACGCCCACATAGGCTGCGACAGAGGCGAGTGTTTGATGAAACATCACTGTTTCACGTCCTCCCCACGGTGCAATCACACCTTTTTCTAAACATAAGCCATCATCAGGCACCACCAAATCAGGATCAAACACACTTTGTATGCCCAAACCATCACATTTGGGACATGCCCCTGCGGGTGAATTAAAAGAAAACAAACGCGGTTCAAGTTCGGGATAAGAAATACCGCAGTCGGCACAGGCATAATGCTCCGAAAACAAACGTTCGTCATCGCCCAACAATGCAATCAACATGCCCTCACCATAACGCAAAGCGGTTTCCACCGAATCAGCCAAACGGGTGCGAATACCATCTCGAATCACCAAACGATCCACGACCAGTTCAATCGTGTGTTTGTGTGTTTTTTTCAATGTGGGCACATTATCCAGTGGCATGACCTCACCATCAATGCGGACACGGACAAAACCATCTTGCCTTGCTTGTTCCAACTCTTTGCGAAACTCACCTTTTTTCGCGCGTGCAATGGGGGCAAGCAGTTGCACTTTACTGCCGTCATCCAAGCTTAATAACTGTTCAATAATGGCACTGGCGGGCTGGGCTGTAATGGGCTTGCCACAGTCATGACAATGGGGTTTGCCAATGCGGGCATAAAGCAAGCGCAAGTAATCATAGACTTCGGTAATCGTGCCAACTGTTGAACGAGGGTTGCGACTGGTGGTTTTTTGCTCAATCGAAATCGCAGGTGATAAGCCTTCAATGGCATCCACATCGGGGCGTTCCATCATGCCCAGAAATTGCCGTGCATACGCCGATAAGGACTCCACATAACGGCGTTGCCCTTCCGCATACAAGGTATCAAAAGCCAAGGAGGATTTTCCCGAACCCGACACACCTGTAATGACCACCAACTGATTGCGGGGTAAATCAATATCAATGTTTTTTAGATTGTGAACCCGTGCGCCTTGAATGCGGATGATGTTTTTTGGAGTCATGGTTTGTTATCCCTTGGTCTGGCGCAAATGGGTGAAAACATTCAGTGCAGTATCATCGATATGATTGCTTTGTGCATATTCAGTGCAAAAATCAGCATCTAAGGGTCGTAAAAATGGATTTGTTGCTTTTTCAATAGAAATCGTCGATGGAATGGTGGGGTTTTGTTGCATACGGGTTTGTGTATCACGGTGAATGCGTGCTTTTAATGCTTCATTGTTGGCATCCACCGCGCGTGCAAAGCGTAAATTGGGTAAGGTATATTCATGCGCGCAATAAACCTTGGTATCGTCATCAAGCTGGGCAAGGCGTTGTAAACTTTGCCAAGTTTGTTCAAGTGTTCCTTCAAAAATACGCCCACAGCCCGCACCAAACAAGGCATCGCCACAAAACAAGGCATCATCCAACACATAAGCAATATGCCCAAGGGTATGCCCACCCACATCCAAAATATTCACTGCCAAGTCACCCAGTTGAAAAGCTTGTTCGGGTAAAACTTTCACATCAATACAAGGAATACGTTCCGCATCATGGGCTGCGCCAAGCACCGTACAATTCCAACGTTGTTTCAGTGCTTGGTTACCATCGGTATGATCCCAATGATGGTGGGTGTTCAAAATATGGGTTAAAGGTTTACCTAATTTTTGGCATGCTTGATTGACAATGCTGGCATCAGCAGGATCAATTACAGCCAAGACATCGCAGGTCGTTGCTTCAATGAGGTAAATATAATTGTCGTTTAAAGCGGGTAATTGGTGAATCTGAAAGGTTGAATGTTGATATGACCACATAACGCCCTATCTTAGCTCCCGTTTATCTTCATACAATCAAGGAACATTACTTACTACTATGTCACATGGTTCAACAAAAGCCGTTATTACCGCGATTATTGGCAATAGCATCGTCACCACTGCAAAATTTATTGGTTTTTCTCTTTCAGGTTCCAGTGCTTTGCTGGCAGAGGCAGTCCATTCACTGGCAGATACAGCCAACCAATGCTTGCTATATTTGGGCTTAAAACGTTCATCCCGAAAGGCTGATGTCCATCATCATTTTGGCTATGGACAAGAGCAATACTTTTGGAACTTGATTTCAGCCGTGACTATTTTCTTTTTGGGTTGTGTTTATACAGTGATGCACGCTGTCGGGCAACTTCAACAAGAACATCAACCCGAAATATCATGGATTCCCTTTAGTATCATTGGGCTTGCCTTTCTTGTGGAGGGCTTTTCTTTTTCAGTCGCCTTGAGAGAATTTTTGTCTCAATGTCGCAATGAAGAAAAAACCTTTCGTGAATATTTTTTCTCGACCTCTGATCCCACCACGCTGGCCGTGTTGATTGAAGATAGTGTGGCCATGTTGGGGCTTGTGGTCGCATTGATTGGTATTGGTTTATCCATGTGGACAGGTTCTGCAATTTTTGATGGCATTGCAGCGATTGCCATTGGACTGCTGATGGGTGGGTTGGCATTTTTCCTAGCATCGACCAACCGCAAATATCTTTTGAATTACTCCGATGATGATGTCAATGCAGTGGCAACACGTTTATGGACTGCCGATGCGCAAGTGCAAGCAGTACCTTTGGTCAACAGCATTGTACTGTCCCCCAAAGAAACATTGCTTATGGCAGAAGTTGAACTGCGTGAAGAAGCCATGTTCGCGGATATGAGTGAAGCAGAAATTGAACAAGCCATTCATTTTATGCGTAAACTCAATGCCATTCGGCGTTCGTTGGAAGAGGATGTGGCAAAGGTTGCACCCGAAGCGAAACATATCTTTATCGAATTTGCATCACCGCCCGATAAACCCGATGATTTAAAGGGTGGTACGCAGATATAGAATGCCTACAGTTGGCATGACTACATGAAAAGGAGTATATTAAGATGAGCGTATTGGTTGGTAAAAAAGCCCCAGAATTTACAGCAGCAGCAGTGATGGCAGATGGTTCCATTAACGAAAATTTCTCTTTGTCTGATTATGAAGGCAAAGAAGTGGTGTTGTTCTTCTATCCTTTGGATTTCACCTTTGTATGTCCATCTGAATTGATTGCCTTTGATCATCGTATCAAAGAATTTGAAGCACGTGGTGTACAAGTGATTGGTTGTTCCATCGACTCTCAGTTTAGTCATGTTGCATGGCGTAATACTGCCGTCAATGATGGTGGTATTGGTCCTGTGGCGTATCCTTTGGTGGCTGATGTGAGCAAAAGTATCGCGGCTGATTATGATGTATTGATTGGCAATGAAAGCTTGCAGGATGATGATGGCGATATGATTCATTTGTTGGGTGGTTCTGTGGCATACCGTGGTTCTTTCTTGATTGATAAAGAGGGTAATGTACGCCATCAAGTGGTCAATGATTTGCCATTGGGTCGCAATGTAGATGAAATGTTGCGTATGATTGACGCGCTTCAATTCCATGAAGAACATGGTGAAGTTTGCCCAGCGGGTTGGAACAAAGGTGATAAAGGCATGGTTGCGGATGCAGATGGTGTGGCATCTTATTTATCTGAAGAAGCGGGTAAACTTTAAAACCCATGTGTGACCAGTTTGTGAACAATTTGTAATGATGTAAGCAATGGTGAAAGCGACTTAAACATGGTTTAGGTCGCTTTTTTTGCAACAGTTTGAGTATATGTAAGGTCTGATTGCCTGTTAAGCCTTGTGATTTTATCGTAAGGCTTCAACCCATGGTTCCGATAAAGCCGCCGTAACATCTTGTACCGCCAATTCGAGCGCACCCATTTGATGGAATGCCTTATCAATATCACCATTCTTTCCAAATTCTTCAATGTGACAGCCAAGATCGCCCAATTGCATGGCAGCAATAGATCGGCTGCTACCTTTGAGCTTATGACCACAACGCCGCAAAGCATCACCATCGTTGTCGGCGATGGCTTGTTTTATGGATGCAATATGATCGGGCAATGATTGCATGTAAGTATCCAATATCATGCCAATACCAAAACCAATATCTTGTCGAAGTTGACACAAATCGTGCTGGTTTAAGGTGGCGATAGGATCATGTTGGTTGTTTTTTTCTACGGGATGGTTCTGGACAGGTTCATATTCAATGCATCTGTTTGGAAGCCATGTATCCAAGGCTTTCTTCAAACTTTTTCCTGTGAGTGGCTTGGTTAAATGATCATCCATGCCTGCTTGTAAGCTTGCTTGACGATCTTCTTCCAGAGCATGGGCTGTAAGTGCAACAATGGGTGTGCGCTTCAAGCCTTGCATGGTTTCTATGGTGCGAATTTCTCGGCAGGCGCTTAAACCATCCTTATGAGGCATCTGAACATCCAACAAAATTAAATCGTAATGTCGCTCTTTGGTAGATTGTACGGCTGCAAGTCCATCACCCACAACATCAATATTTTCAAATCCTTGCCGCTCTAGCATGCCCAAGACAACTTGTTGGTTCACCAAGTTATCTTCTGCCAATAAAATATATTCGTTCCGCTTTGAAGCGTTGGTGTGATGTATGATCGTAGATTGGCGTTCTTTTATGCCCATCACGGATAGTAATGTTTCACACAAAGAATGGATAAATATGGGCTTACGCATAAACCCATGTAAGCCATATTGTTCTCGCAATTCAATATCCATTTGAACATTATTTTGAATCATCATGATTAATTTGGCTGAAGAATTCTGAATACTCTGAGAAATATTTTTATTGCTATCTATCGTTTCCTGAGATACAAAGATTATATCAAAATTGATTTGGGATAATGCGAGTTGTGCATCATCTATGAGTGAACATGATATACAGTAGACCCCCCAAGCTTGTAATAAATTTTGCAGCATGTTTCGATGTGTACTGTGATAATCAATCAATAAAATAGTCCATTGCAAAAAATATGGGAGATAGTCAATCGGTCCGCCAGTATTGGGGGTGTCTGATTTTTTCAGGTTCACATCGAAGAAAAATGTCGAACCTTCTTCCAACTGACTATTTAATTGAATATGACTTCCCATCAAGCCGACCAAGCGTTTGACAATGGATAAGCCCAAACCTGTGCCACCATATTTGCGTTGGTGACTTGAATCCACTTGAGTGAATGCTTGGAAAAGGCGGGTTTGATCCTTGTTTGAAATGCCCATGCCTGTGTCTTTGACTTGAAACCTTAACACAACATGATGTTCGGATTCAGACTGTTGGGTTACTGAAAGAATAATATCACCATGTTCGGTGAATTTGACTGCATTGGATAGCAAGTTTACCAAGACTTGATGCAGGTGGTCAACATCCCCCATGATTAAATGAGGTAATAATGGGATACCTTGGGTTATCAGCATGACAGTTCCTTGCTTCTCCACCCGAGATGCAAACAATTTCACCACATGTTCAATAAGGTGGTTGGGATTGAACGCCCGTGTTTTTATCTCCATTAAGCCTGCTTCAATTTTGGAAAAATCAAGAATATCATTTAAAATGCTTAATAATGCCTCGCCACTGGTTTGGATGGTCTCTAAATGATCCCGTTGCTGTGAGCTTAAACGGGTGCCTAAAACCAATTCTGTTAAACCCAACACACCATTTAACGGCGTGCGAATCTCATGGCTCATGGTGGCAAGAAATTGACCTTTGGCTTGGGTGGCCTGTTCTGCATCTTTGAGGGCTTTTTGTAGTTGTTTATTTTTTTCTTTCAGCTCCAACTGCATATTTTCTTTTTCTATATTGTTGCGTTGGACATCTTCAAGTTGAGCTATGCGCTGCAAGCCTTTTTTACGAAGTACCCATACTATCAAGAACGTGATAAACAAAAAAAATAGTAAGGTGCTGGTGATGATTTGCCAACGGTTTTCCATAAACCAATGGTGTATGCCTTGTGGTGAATGGTAGATAAACGATGTTAAATCAATGTTATCAGGCATGAAGCCAAGTGATATGTAGGTTTGAGCAATGTGTTGCCAGCGTATGGGGTTCATATAACCAATGGGAACGACATCAGCCATGATGAAGCGTTTTAATGTTTCAGCTTCTAAAGTGAGATGTTGGCGAGATAAGTGTTGAGAATTGTATTGTTTGAGAATGACATCAATGCTTTCACTGACATGGTTCAATGCATATATCCAACCGCGTTGTGTGGCTTTTAAAAAATTATTAACCCGATTTGGGTGCTGAAAGGTCTCCTTTTTTGAGGTGATCAAAACATCGCTATAAAAATCAATACCATCATCTTTGGGGTAAAATAAGCGATAAGAGGTGCCTTGCCGACGTAATATTTCTGGTTCATGGCTTATATATACAGGGAAAGCATCTGTTTGGTGTTGGGTAAGTTCACTGATGCCAAGTTTGCTGTCATGATAAATATAATCATTGGAGCGAATATGATGCTTGGCTAAATCGGCGAGTATTTCAATATTTTCGATACCAGCTTCCAAGCTAATCCGTTTACCTTTTAAATCTTCAATCCGATGAATGTTGGAATCTTTTAAAACCATCAATGCCAAAGGGGAGTGTTGTAAAATAGCCGCAATGGCTTGAATGGGTTGTCCTTGTGCATAGTTTAACAAAACACCGCTACTGGTGATTCCATACATGCCATCATGCTTGCTGACAGTTTGGCTAATATCATGGGTACTATTTTTTTCGATGATATAAACTTCTAAACCTACATCATGGTAAAAGCCTTTTTCCAATGCCATATAATATCCTGCAAACTGGAATTGATGTTTCCATTTAAGCAGTAGTTTGATTTGTTGATGGTCTGCCCACGCTATATTTGCAAAGCAACATAGTAGCCCCAATAGACATGTGATCCCACGTATCATTGATTGACCTCACATTCGATCTGATATTTGTTCTATACTTGTTTTAGTTTCTTGAAACGGCATGGAAACTGCTAAGATGGTAGTTTGGGAAGCATGTTTGATGCCTCTTTTTTGGGAGGTGTCATAAACATTACAAGCTTCTAAATATTAGGAATAACCTGAAAAGTGATGAGGGATGTGACCATGAATCTTATTCAACAAGGTGCCAGTGTTTTAATTGCCGATGATGACCCTATGTTTTGTGTGATGCTAAGACAATTTTTTGAGAAAATGGGGTGTTCTGTGAGGACAGTGGAAGATGGTGAAGAAGCCGTAAATGCTTTTCAAGATAAAGCCCCTGAAATAGTGATGTTGGATGGTGATATGCCGAATATGGATGGTTTTGCCGCCTGTGAATTTATTCGAGCTTTAGATGCGGGGAAAGAAGTACCCATTTTTATCGTTACAGCATTGGAAGGTGAGGCGGCAGAGGCGTGTGCTTTTGCAGTCAATGCATCGAGTTATATCACCAAACCGATTCATTGGGATGAACTACGAAATACACTCAGTTGTGTGATGGAAGTATAGTATGGCAGCATTAAAGATTGTCTTTTTGGAAGTTGATGTAGCTCGGCGCAGGGTCTTATCAAAAATTTTAGCGAACGATAAACATATGGAAGTGATTGGCATGGCCGCGAACTTCATGATGGCATATATGCATGTGAAATTGAGAAAACCTGATGTGTTGTTGTTATCTGAGTCGAACTCCGATGCAAAATTACAAGTGTTTATCAATGATGTGCGAAAAATATCAGATGTACCGATGTTGCTCATGTCCAACAAAATTATTTCTTCCATACGTCATGGATCAGATGGAAGTCATGTCAATATTCATCTGTTCCGTATATCCAATGTAACCCTTTCAGAGAGTGATGGCAGTTTATGTCAGAAGCTTTGTCAAAATTTACAAAGTATTGCATTGCCTACACCATACAAAGCTAAATCATTGTTGAGTACGAGTGCGAAAACAAAGCCACATCCGAAGGCAATGCCGGTAGTCGTAGCCAAGCAGCGACTGAGTCGTGATTTATTTCATGATGCTAGATTGCAGCCTTTGATTGCCATGGGCGCATCAACAGGTGGTACAGAAGCGTTATCACGGGTGTTGAAAAAACTATCCACACCCTCATCGGCAGTGGTTATTGTACAGCATATTCCCTCAGCGTTTGGGGCTTCGTTTGTATCCAAACTCAATAAAGTATCAGCGATGAATGTGGTGGAAGCGCATGATGGGGATGTGATGTTGCAAGGTTATGCGTATATCGGGGTTGGTTCTGAACACTTTTTTATTGAGCGAGATGGAAATCGTTTGATGTGTCGGGTGGAAGGTAAAAGCCGCGTCAGTGGTCATTGTCCTTCGGTCAATGTCTTGTTTGATTCTGTAGCAAAGCATCTGGGCTCAAAAGCTGTGGGGGTATTGCTCACGGGTATGGGGGAAGATGGCGCGACAGGGCTGAAAAAAATGCGAAATGCACGGGCAAGAACATTGGTGCAAGATCAAAAGACATCGGTGGTTTGGGGTATGCCAGGTGCGGCAGTAAAAATGGGTGCGGCGGAAGAGCAATCTCCCTTGAATGAGGTTGCACGTCGACTCATGCAGTTGGCTGCAAATGGTATGATTTAGTCGTTGAAGGGTATGAAAAATGCACTTACCTTTGAATTTGATGGTTTGACGCTATACTGCGCGTCCTTTCGCGGTCGCTCCGCATCTATTTCTGGAGGTTTTTGATGGTCAAACTGTATTCTGATCCACAATGTCCCAATTCCCAACGTGTTCGTATTGTCTTGCAAGAAAAAGAACTGCCTGTGGAATGTGTGGAGTTAGAGCCAGATAACCTGCCTGCTGATTTCATGGCAATCAATCCTTATGGCAAACTTCCGACTGTGATTGATCGTGATATTATTTTTTTTGAAGCACCTGTGGTCAGTGAATATTTGGATGAGCGTTACCCTCATCCACCTCTGAAGCCAGGCTCCCCTGCGGGTCGTGCGCAAATGCGTTTGGCGGTGATGCGTATTGAAGAAGAAGTATATCCGTTGTATTTTAACTTGATTCGCGTGAAGAAAAAAACCGAACCCATGCGTAAATTCAAAACCTATTTGGAATCATTGAATGGGTATTTGGAACACCAAGATTATTTTATTGCCGAGCAATATTCCTTGGCAGATATTGCCATGGCACCGATTTTGTGGCGTTTAAAAACCAATGGTATTGATACATCCAAATGGATTCATCTTGAAGCTTATATGGATCGTTTGTTTGAACGTCCTGCCTTTCAACGCTCTTTATCGGAATATGAAGAAATGATGCATGATGCGTTTTAAGTCTGCATTTTTTGCTTGACGTATGTCGGCTTCAGAATTTGATTTGATTCATGCGTGTTTCCGAAAGGAGGCACGCATTTTTTCTGCCATGACCCGAGTGGGTAATGGTGATGATGCTTCGGTGCATGATGTTCCAGAGGGTCAACAATGGGTGGTTAGTACAGATACAGCCGTAGCAGGCGTACACTGGCCGCATGATTTTCCAGTCGCCATGGCAGCAGACCGTGCGGTATGTGCGGCATTGTCCGATTTGGCGGCAATGGGAGCCAAAGCCCATTGGGCTTGGGTATCGGTGATGGCATCGGATGAATCGGTACTCCAAGATATGGGGAAAGGCGTTACATCTGCTTTGAATCGCTATGACGTTGAATTATCAGGTGGTGATACGGTACAATCACCGCTCAATGCCTTCACTGTCACTGTATCAGGTCTGCTTCCAGAAGGCTTAGCCATGCAGCGTAATCAAGCCAAGGTTGGTGATGATGTGTGGCTGCTTGGACGTGTGGGTTTTTCATCTTTGGGCTTAAACGATTGGTTTTCAGGCGTGCGAGAAGGCGGCTTTATTGCTGACTTTCAAACCATTGAACCCAAGCTAAGGCAAGGTGAGTCTATCAGACATTTGGGTGTGCGTTGTTGTATGGATGTGAGCGATGGGCTTTTTCAAGATGCGGAACATCTATGCCATGCTTCAGGTGTTGCTATGAACATTGATCTAGAATTATTGCCTGAGTGGGCTGACATGGTGCATGCAGTGGGTGAAGATAGAGCCACGCAAGCCATGCTCTCGGGTGGTGAAGATTATGCCTTATTATTCACTGCACCCGCGCATTTATCGGGGTTATCATCGTTGGCTGTCAAAATTGGTTCTTGTGTTAAGGGCAACAAGGTATCGGTACGTTTGTATGGCGCATCCGTGATGCCTAAACAACAGGGGTTTGATCATTTTGGAGAATCATGATGAAAAATGAACAACGTTGGCTTTTAGCCTTACGATGGTTTGTGGCTGGTTTTGGCAGTGGCTGGTTGCCCAAAGCACCTGGCACTTGGGGCAGCTTGGCAGCACTACCTATGGGGAGTTGGATTTGGTTGACTTGGCAGTGGCAAGGTTTATTGATTGCGGCCGTGTTGTTGCTTGGTTTGGGGTGTGCGGCGTGTGTGCCTGTATTGAAACGCATGGTTGAGCAAGATCCAGGCTGGATTGTGGTGGATGAATGGGTGGGGCAATGGGTTTGCATGGGTTTACTTGCCATGTACGCTGATTTTTCATGGGGTTTAGTTGCGATGTCATTTATAGCCTTTCGACTCTTTGATATTTGGAAACCTTTCCCTATTCGCCAGCTTGAACATTGGGGCCCATCTTGGTGGTCGATTATGTTTGATGATGTGGTGGCAGGTGTGATGGGAGCAGCTTCAGTGTTTTTACTTGGTTTTCTGTTGATATGGTTCGGTTTATGATGTCTGTTGAATCATTGTTGCAATTATGTCGACAATCAGGTGTAAAAATACGCACGGCTGAATCATGTACTGCAGGCGCAGTGGCAGCAGTGATTGCCAGTGTATCGGGGGCATCGGATGTTTTGGATCGCGGCTGGGTAACCTATAGCAATCAAGCGAAAATAGATGAGTTATTTGTACCTGAATCTTATTTGAAACAATATGGTGCGGTAAGTCAGCCTGTGGTGGAAGCCATGGCACAGGGTGGAAGTGATGATGGTATCTTGTGTGTGGCATTGAGTGGCATTGCAGGGCCAAGCGGTGGCAGTATCGCAAAACCAGTGGGTATGGTGTGGATTGCTGTGGCTTATGGGAAAACTTACGTGCAATCGTGCTGTTATCAGTTTGAGGGTGGACGGGCTGCGGTTCAAAGTCTGGCGGTGAAGCAAGCGGTATGTGATATGCAGGCATGTTTGGGGAAATATGGCGATGGGGAATGTGATGAAAGCACGTGATTTGGTATTGATTGAAGGCTTGGAAGTTCGCACCGTGATTGGTATTTATGATTGGGAGCGTGACATTCGTCAAACTGTGCGGCTGGATTTGGAAATGGCATGGGATATTTCTAAAGCAGGAAAAAGTGATGATATTGCAGATACTTTGGATTACAAAGCAGTCTCCAAACGCCTGATTGATTATGTGGAAGCATCAAGCTTTGGTTTAATTGAAGCCTTGGCAGAATCATGTGCTACGATTATTTTAACTGAATTTCATGTGCCTTGGTTACGTTTGAAAATGTCCAAACCTGGTGCTGTGCGTGGCTCTGAAAATGTGGCCGTATTGATTGAACGTTCGGCATAACCTGATGAACACTGCTTTGCTAGGTATGGGCTCAAATATTGAGCCTGAAAAACACTTGCTGGAGGCAGCCCATACATTGAGGCAAAAGTTTCCAAGCATTTGTTTTTCAAACGTATATCAATCCAAGGCCGTGGGGATGGATGGCGATGATTTTCTCAATGCGTGCTGTTTGATTTATCATGTCCCTGAAAAAGAAGGTTTATTGGCTTGTTTGAAAGGCATTGAAGATGATTATGGTCGTGATCGCTCCAAAGGTTCTTGGAAGCCACGAACCTTGGACTTGGATTTATTGATGTATGCTGGTGTGATATTGGATGATGATATTTATCGTTATGCCCACGTTTTTGTGCCTGCATCCGAGTTGATAAGTATAAAATTGCCAGAGGCTAAGTGTGGTATAGTCAAGCAACTTGACTTGCGCTTGTAAAAGGTGGGGGGCTGTTTAAAGTTCCGCGCTCGTTTGATTCAGTGAGGGAGATTCCTAATGCGAATGGCTGTTCCTGCCGAAACATCGGCCAACGAAACACGTGTTGCCGCAACACCTGAGACGATTAAAAAATTCATAGCTCTTGGTTGCGAATGTGTGGTGCAACAAGGCGCGGGTGAAGCCGCCTCGATTGCCGATGAAGCTTATATTGAAGCTGGCGCAAGCTTGGCTACCTCTTTTCAAGATACTTGCAAGGATGCCGATTTGATTGTCAAAGTGGCAGCTCTGAATCAAGAGGAATTAAAGCATGTCAAATCAGGCACAACGGTGGCATCGCTTTGCTCACCCTTTAACAACCCTTTATTGGCCGACTATGCGAAAGCAGGTTTGAATGTCTTTTGTTTGGAAATGATTCCACGTATTTCACGCGCACAAAGCATGGATGTGCTGTCTTCTCAAGCCAATATTGCAGGATATAAATCTATTTTATTGGCACTGGAACATTATAAACGTTTTATGCCCATGCTGATGACGGCTGCTGGCACAGTGCAGCCTGCCAGAGTTTTGGTCATGGGTGCTGGTGTGGCAGGTTTACAAGCCATTGCCACCGCTCGCCGTTTGGGTGCGATGGTGGAAGCCTTTGATGTGCGTGCTGCTGCCAAGGAACAAGTGGAAAGCTTGGGCGCTAAATTTGTCGAAGTGCCTGTGGATGATGCCGATGGCGAAGATGCAGGCGGTTACGCCAAAGAAATGTCCGATGAATACAAACAAAAACAAGCCGAATTGATTGCTGCACATGCCATAAAATCGGATATTATTATTACAACGGCACTGATTCCAGGTCGCCCTGCACCTGTTTTAGTCACGGAAGAAACCGTGTGCAAGATGAAAGCAGGCAGTGTGATTGTTGATATGGCAGCCGAAGCAGGTGGTAATTGCCCCTTAACTGAAAAAGATGCGATATGGATTTATAAGGGAGTTACCTTGGTGGGTATGAGTAATATTCCTGCTTTGATGGCGACCGATGCCAGTCAATTGTTTGCACGCAATATCTTGAACTTTATTTCCCCGATGTTGTCAGGTGAGTCCGATGGTTTAACCATTGATATGGATGATGAAGTCATTACTGGGTCATTGCTTTGTCAAGATGGTGTGTTTTTGAAGCCTCAATTATTGGAAAATAAGGAGTAAGATATGTGTGAAGCACTACCTTGTGATGTTGTTGGGCAAGTCGCCCATGCCAGTCAAACTGCTGATCCTTTTATGATGTCTTTTTCTGTTTTTATATTGGCAATCTTTGTAGGCTATCATGTGGTTTGGAATGTGACCCCTGCCTTGCATACACCTCTGATGAGCGTGACCAATGCTATATCCAGTATTGTGATTGTGGGTGCGATTATTGCCAGTGGACCACTTGAAATGAATTTGCCAACGATTCTTGGTTTGATTGCTGTGGGTTTAGCATCGGTGAATATTTTTGGTGGTTTCATGGTCACACAACGCATGCTTGCCATGTTTAAAAAACGCTCGTAAGACAGTTTTATAAGGTAAAGGGGACATTATGTTATCCGCAAATATGGTCGCATTGGCGTACTTGGTTGCATCGGTACTGATTATTTTAGCATTAAAAGGCTTATCATCGCCTGAATCATCACGCCGAGGCAATACGTTTGGTATGCTTGGTTTATTGATTGCCGTGGTGGTGACCTTACAATTATCATCCGTACAAAATTATACTTGGATTTTTGCAGCCATTGCTGTGGGAGGTTTGATTGGTGGTATCGCCGCACGCAAGGTACCGATGACACATATGCCACAAACCGTGGCATTTATGCACTCGTTGGTCGGTTTGGCGGCCGTGTTGATTGCCGTGTCCGCCTTTGCCAACCCTGTGGGTTATGGCATTGCGGATGCTTTTGGAAAAATGCATGTTTCCAGCCGTATTGAATTGTTTTTGGGTGCATTTATTGGTGCGATTACGTTTACGGCTTCTTTGATTGCATTTGGTAAACTGCATGGTTCTTTATCGGGTCGCCCCGTCACCTTTGCTGGTCAACATTTATTGAACCTTGTGTTGGGTATCATCATGATTGGTTCGGGTGTGATGTTCTGTATTGAACCGACATGGACACCTTTCTTGATTATGTTGGGCATTGCCATGTTGTTGGGTGTATTGCTGATTATTCCGATTGGTGGCGCGGATATGCCTGTGATTGTGTCGATGTTGAATTCGTATTCGGGTTGGGCTGCGGCAGGCATTGGCTTCACACTGGGCAATAATATGTTGATTGTGGCCGGTGCTTTGGTGGGTTCATCGGGTGCTATTTT
>NVWS02000136.1 GCA_002746295.2 Zetaproteobacteria bacterium | reverse complement strand
TCTTTCGCGCCTTCGCCAATCACAATCACACCTTTCATTTTTACTTGGTTGATACGCGTTCGCATGGCATCAACAGCCAAACCATCCCCTTCATCTTTTTGTCCTGAACCTACGAATGGCGCACAAGCACGTGCCGCAGCTTCACAAACTTCAACGAGATCAATTTTAAGATCAGCAACTGTATTCATTGATTCTCCTCCCATGATTTTTTAAGAAAAACAAATAATGCAGCGGCATGATAGCGTTGAAAAGATGAAAAAGCGAGCTTGCTTTCTTAAAATTATGTGTATTAAGTGTGAATAACTTCGCTGCTTATTTTATGAATAAAAATATATTCAGGCGGTGAAAGTCGGGTGTTTTGCGGGATTTCAATGTGATATTCGAAGTTTTCATTGAGCGTGAAAAGCCATTGTTTGATGGCTTCAGCTTCCTCTCTACCGCCGTCATGTCCTGTGTAAGCCAAGATAGAAATGATGCCGCCTTGACCCAGTAATGCACAAGCTTGTTGAAGTGCATTGAGCGTGGTTTGTGGGGTGGTAATCATGGTGTGGGCTGCTTGAGGTAGATAACCAAGGTTAAAAACGATGGCTTGAATATGGCCATGGTAGTCCAATGGAAGTTTTGCTTGCATCTGTTCATGACCGTTATGTATATATTCAACAGGTGCAGTGTTGAGGTGTTTCTCCACACGTTGACGTGTATTTTTTAAAGCTTGCGCTTGGATGTCAAAAGTAAATACATGCCCTTTTTTGCCAACAGTTTGCGCTAAAAACAATGTGTCATGCCCATTGCCTGCAGTGGCATCGATAACCGCATCACCCAAGTGAATATGCTGTTTTAAATCATGGTGAACACGTTCAGTCAGGCGCATGTAAACCTCTGAATATCGACGCTTTTGGGCAATGCTTTTTGTTGTTCGACATGCTCGATGAACACTTGTGTATAATAGGGTATCAGCATGGAACCTTTGGAACCAAAGCCATTAAATATACCCAAAGCATGGTGTTTGGGATGAAAACCTAAAAAAGGTTGTTTATCCAATGTGGTGGGGCGAATGCCTGCTTGTTGTTGAACAACTTCAATATCTTCAAGGGATATAGGCATATCCTTTAAGTCAGTCAGCAAAGTATCTTTGGCTTGAGGTGAAATCAATTCATCCAAAGGCTGTTGAACATGGTATGTTGCGCCAAGGCGCAAACGACCATCATCTGTGGCCAGTAACCATCGACCACAATTTATAATATGCTCAGGCGATATACTGGATGTTTTAAGATCAAGAATTTCACCTTTGGCAGGCTGGAAGGGTAAATATCGAAACCAAGGGTTGTTTTGTCCGCGCCAACCTTCACAAAAAATAATGCGTTGAGCTGTGATATGCCGCCAGCGAATATGACTGGCATGAATGTCAATATCATCAAATTGTACGGTGGCATGTTCAAGCATACTTTGATGTTTAAATTCATGATGCAGGCAATTAAGCAATGCTTGCGTATCCAAATATGCGGTATGGTGTTGTAAAATAATTTTAGGGTTACCTGTGGGTTCGAGATAATCCGTATAATTTGGATCGTTTTGTCGTTTTTTCCATGCAGATTCTTCCTTATGATGACGTAAATAACGACGCATGGGTTTCTCAAAGTAAAATGTGGTGTTGAAGCGTTCTTCTAAGGATTGATAGCATGATTTGCAGGTGTTGAGCAGTGTGTTGGCGTTGTTTTGTAGTACAAGTCGTTGCCCTGTGACAGGATTGATAATGCCTGCTGCAACTTTGGATGCTGAAGGTATTTTTGGATCAAAAATAAGGTGTATTTTTTTACCTTGTTGTATGCACTGCCAAGCCAAGAGGCTGCCTGCGAGACCACCGCCAACGATGAGTATGTCAACGGTCTGTTCATTCATACTATACAGGCAAGCAGGCTGTAAGATCCATTTCAACCTGCGCGCCCAATGGTAAAGCTGCCACTGCAACAGTTGCACGGGCTGGGCGGTGTTCTCCCAACCATGATGCATAAATGGGGTTCACGCGTGTAAAATCATTCATATCCACCAAGAAGATGGTGACCTTGATGATGTCATGGACACTTGCGCCCGCAGCAGCAAGTACGGCAGATAGATTTTGCGTGACTTGTTTGGCTTGGGCTTCAACATCGTTGGCAATCATCTGCCCTGTCTCAGGGATGAGCCCAATTTGTCCTGATGCATAAAGGATTCCAGCATGTGTGATGGCTTGGCTATAAGGACCGACTGCTTTGGGTGCTTGATCGGAATGGATGGTTTTCATGATGATTTCCCTCGTATTTTCTTGGTGGATTGCAACAAAGATCGGCGACCTTTGGCAATCATGCCCTTCACAGCATCACCAATGCCAGTGCTGCGATGGGGTGTTAATTCGCGGTGATTTTTACGTTTGACTTTAATCACGCCGTCAATAAGCCGAATGCCGCGTAAAATTTTAGCAAGATGGATGCGGTCACTGACTAAAATAAGAATGTGGATGTGGGTCATTTCACCAGCACGTTGCTCCAAATTTAAGTCATTGATATTGGCTTCCAATTTGGCAATCAAGCCAGTAACGTGTGATAACATGCCGCGAAGATCTTCGGTATGAACCTCGATAGCTGTGGGGTAAAGCTGTTTGGGTTTGGCATGCCAATCGGCTTCCAACCAAGCTTGCTCGTGATTGTTGAGTACATAGGGGCAATCACGGTAATGTAACTCCATGCCCCGTTTTTTTACCATCCGCGCCAAAACAGCATCACCAGGGATAGGGTGGCAGCAATCAGCACCATACTGGATGTGTTGCAAAGAATGCAGAGGTAGGCGGAGTGTATGTTCGGCCTGTTCCAATAAACTATCGACATTGAGATCACCTTGTCCCAATTTAATTTCTAAATCTTCCAAGCTGTTGCAATGAAGTGTTTCGATGAGTTTGGGGGTCGGTGGTGTCCCCAAGACTTCTTGGATAATCTTTTGTCCCATGCGACGGCTAATATAGCTGTCTTGGCGACGGTAATAGTGTCGAATGGCTTGGCGCGCTTTTGGGGTCTTGACATAACGTAACCAATTGCGACTGGGTTCTTGATCTGGGCTAGTTAACACTTCAATTTGATCGCCATTGCGGAGTTTGGTTTGTAAATCACCCATGATGCCATTGATGCGTGCGCCGATGCAATGGTGCCCCAAATCAGTATGCACGGCATAAGCAAAATCTAAGGGGCGTGCACCACGTGGTAAGGCATAAATATCACCATCGCGACTGAACACATAGACTTCTTGGATAAATAAATCGAGACGAACACTTTCCATGAACTCGGTTGGATTTTCAGATTCTTGTAATAATTCTGTAAGCTGCTTGATCCATAATAAACGTTCTTGTTCTTGTGGACTCGATTGTTTACCCTTGTAAATCCAGTGAGCGGCAATGCCATCTTCAGCATGTTGATGCATGGCTTGGCTTCGGATTTGAACTTCAATGCGGTGATTTTCGGGGCCCATAATGGAGGTGTGCAAAGATTGATAGCCATTGGGTTTGGGTAGGGCAATGTAATCTTTGAAACGACCCGGAACAGGACGATATAAACTATGAATCACGCCCAAGGCTTGATAACAGGTGCTGCTATCATCGACAATCAAACGAAAGGCAACAATATCATAAATTTCATCAAAGCTGACTTGTTTGTGCTGCATTTTTTGATATAAACTGTAGAGGTGTTTCATGCGCCCTTGGACTTTTGTTTGAAAGCCTTGCCGCGCCATTGCTTCTTGTAAAATATGTTCGAGTTTTACTTGTGTTTCCTGAAAGAACTCAAGTTTACCCTTGAGAAGGTCGACAATGTGTTGGTAGCTTTCGGGTTCGATGTGAGAAAAAGCAATGTCTTCCATCTCTTGTTTGATCCAATGAATACCTAAGCGATGTGCCAATGGAATATAAAGTTCCATGGTTTCCTGTGAAACGCGTTTGGCTTTTTCTGTGGAAACAAAATTCAACGTGCGCATGTTGTGCATACGATCGGCTAACTTGACCAATAAAACCCGCAAATCTTGCGCTGTTGCAATAATCATTTTACGAAAATTTTCTGCTTTTTTGTGGTCGGATGATTCAAAATGAAACTGTCCGATTTTGGTGACACCATTGACCAAGTAGGCAATCTCACTACCAAATCGTGTTTCGATGTCATCCATGCTGACGTGGGTATCCTCCACCGTGTCGTGCAACAAGCCTGTGGCAATGGTGGTAGTGTCTAGGCGCAAATCAGCCAAAATAGATGCGACAGAGAGCGGATGAGTGATGTATAACTCACCTGAACTCCGTCGTTGTTCTGCATGAGCCTGCGCTGCAAATACATAAGCACGATTGACCAAATCAATATCAGCTTTGGGAGCGTAATCACGAATTTTTTCAGTGATTTCAAAAATGCGACTCATGAAATATTGCTGAACCATCGTTCATGGTTGAGTGAATCGAGGTAAGATTCAGGTCGAAACCGCAATGGACTGTTTATAAATGAGGGCTGCGGTATGATTTTTAATGCAGGTGCAACCCAAAATGGGTATGGTGTAGAAATATCCATGATGGTTTGATGAAAAAAGTTATTGGGCTGGTGTTGGCTTGTAGGGAGCTTAACTTTCTTCTGTTTGAGCTTGTAAACGCGCTTTTTCTTGTTTTTCCAAGTCAAAAAGAACCTCCCAAGACATCACACCTTCCCCCAATTCACGCAAGGCATGGACAGCAGGCTTATCGCCAATATCATCCAATAAAATAGGCAAACCTTCTGCCACTTGACGAGCGCGTTTGGTGGCTAAAACCACCATTTCAAAACGATTAGGGTAATAACGAACACAATCTTCAACGGTGACACGAGCCATAAGTATAGCCTCCAGTTTTTGGCCAGCATAACAAGGGTAATAAAAATGTCACGATTGAAACAGTTGCTTTAAATCATGCAAGGCGTGTTTAAAATCATCATTGATGATGCGATGGTGTGCTTCATGGGCATGTGTCATTTCTGCTTCGGCCGCAGCCACCCGTTGCTCAATGGTGCTTGTATCATCTTGCCCGCGCGATGTTAGTCGCTTCTTTAAATCACCAATGGAAGGCGGTAGAATAAAAACACGTTGGGTACTTGGTATTTTATTGGCGACTTGAGCCGCACCTTGCCAGTCAATTTCTAGCAATACATCGTAGCCTTGATTGAGTTGATGCTCTACATCCTTTTGCCGCGTTCCATAAAAATTACCATGCACTTCTGCCCACTCTAAAAAATGACCCGCTTGTTGTTGTTGGTGAAAATCATTTGGCGTTAAAAAATGATAATCATGACCATCCAACTCACTGGGGCGTGGCGAACGTGTGGTACACGAAATGGAGAGCTTAAGCTGCGGACAGGATTCAAGTAAGGCCTTGCAAAGGCTGGACTTTCCTGCGCCAGAAGGTCCTGATACAATAAACAAACGACTCATGATGCTTGCCCAGTTAATTGTTGATATTTCAATGTCAGTTCGTCCTTGCTTTCAATGTTTTGTGGGTCTTTGGGAATGCAATCAACGGGGCAAATCATCACACACTGAGGCTCATCAAAATGTCCCACACATTCGGTACAAAGATTCGGGTCAATCTCATAAATTTCTTCGCCCTCAAAAATCGCTTCATTGGGGCATTCAGGCTCACAGACGGCACAATTGATGCAGTCATCGGTAATTTTTAAGGACATCAGTGTCTCCCAGCTTCTTGTTCCAGCTCACCTGAGTGTAATTTTTTCAAATAAGCTTTGAGTGCCTCAGCAACTTTGTCCTGCAAGACATAAAGGGCGATCAAGTTGGGCAAAGCCATACTTAACAACATCAAATCACTGAAATCCAAAATGTTTCCTGCACTGGTGACGGAGGCAAGCACAATCACAGCCACAAAAATAATGCGGTAGAGCATGGAAAAGCGTTCGCCCAACACATACGTCCAACACCGCTCGCCATAATAAGACCAAGAAATCATGGTGCTATAGGCAAAAAGCACAACAGATATGGATAAAATGATAGGGAACCATGCAATCACAGAGCCAAAAGCCGCAGATGTAAGGGCTGCCCCCTGACTATGGGCAATCATCGACGCATATTCAGGTGCTTGATACACCCCTGTAATCACAATCACCAGTGCTGTCATCGTACAAATCACAATGGTATCAATAAAGGGTTCATAGAGTGCCACCATGCCTTGTCGTACAGGATATTTGACCGATGCGGCAGAATGAGCAATGGCAGCCGAACCAATACCCGCTTCACTGGAAAAAGCAGCTCGCTTGAAACCTTGAACAATCACACCAACAATCCCACCTGCGACAGCAGCAGGAGCAAAAGCTTCATGGATAATCAAGCCCAAAATACTGGGGATCTCACTGGCATGAGAAAAAATAATCCAAAGACATGCTGATAAATAAATAGCCACCATAGATGGAACAATAGCTTCAGCAGCATGGGCAATACGCCGAATACCACCAATAATGACCACACCCACTGCCACTGCCATGATGATGCCAAACATCCAAGGGTAGTGTTGAAAAAAAGGCAGTTGTTCTTGGACTGCGCCCAGGGCTTGTGAAAGTTGAAATGCGTTGCCACCACCCAAGGATGAAAAAATACACAAGATAGCAAAAAATATGGCCAAGCCTTTGCCAAGCGATGGCATACCCTTTTCAGCAAAACCTTTGGATAAGTATTGCATTGCGCCGCCCATGACATGCCCATTGGGGCGAAACTCACGGTACATTTGTGCTAAGGTGACTTCTGTAAATTTAGCTGTCATGCCAAAAAAACCCGCCACAATCATCCAAAAAGTTGCCCCTGGTCCTCCAATACCGATAGCAATCGCCACACCAGCTATATTACCCAAGCCCACGGTGGCAGAGAGTGCGGAAGTGAGGGCTTGAAAAGAAGATATTTCCCCTTTGTCATCTTTGCATCTGTATTTGCCGCGAATAATGGCAAATGCATGCCCCATCATACGAATATTGATAAAACCAAAACGAACGGTGAGGTAAATACCTCCAGCAATGAGCCAAGCCACAATAAAAGGCATGGAAGCCTCTCCTGGCATCACATCGAAAAAGAAAACAGACGCAATGACTGCATTCAGTTGTCCAAAAAAAACATCAATACTGCCGTCACCAGCATAGGCAGGGGGGATAAACAGAACGCTACTTAAGAAAATTAGGATTGAATATTGGGTCGTTCTCACAAAGACCTCCAAAAAAATGAGTGCGCAGTCTGGCAGCCTCACCCCACTTCTTGCAAACATATTTTGGCTCGATAGAACCCTTTATTATGAAAAAAATATTATGCTTGTTCATGTTATGTGCAAATACTGCTTATGCAGTGAATTTTGATATTTATCAATCGGATTACAAACCGTTAAACCTTGCCATGCTGGTGGATGTTGCGCCTGAATATGACGATGATGAAGCACTTTTTTATCAGGTTGTAACCCATGATTTGGCATCAAGCCAGTCCTTTAAGGTGCAAAACCCTATTGGTTTTCTTGCCGAACCATCGGAATCATTTGTGCAGGTGACTTATGATGACTGGCGGATTATTGCTACGGATACATTGGTGCTGTGTCGCTTGCGTCGGGGTGAAGATCAATGGGTTTTGGATGTTCAGGTACACGAACCCTTTCAAAAGAAAATGTTGGCAGAAAAGCATTTCCAAGTCACTGGCAATGCTTTGCGAAGTTTGGCACATCAAGTGTCGAACCTTATTTACCAAGTTGTATTAAAAATACCAGGGCATTTTTCCAGCCATGTTATTTATGTGACCCAACATGGGGATAAATCCGATTTGGTGTACATGGATCAAGATGGTGCGAATCAGCAAGTGATTGGACGTAATTTTACCTTGTTATTATCGCCAGACTGGTCGCCTGATGGTCGTTATATTGCACTCAACACCTATGTGGGCAATCGCCCGCGCTTGGAGTTTTTTGATTTAAAAACAGGGAAACGTGATGTTTTTGGGCATTTTAAAGGTTTAAATAGCACCCCTGAATATTCACCCGATGGAAAAAGTGTTGCGGCAACTTTATCAAAATCAGGCAACGCCGATATTTACATTTACAATATTCAACATCGTACTTGGCGACAACTGACCCAAAGTCGTGCTTTGGATACCACGCCAACATGGTCACCTGATGGCAAATGGATTGCTTTTGCCAGTAGTCGTGCAGGATCTCCTGAAATTTTTCGCATACCTGTGAAGGGCGGCAAGGTTGAGCGTGTGAGTCTTGAGGGGAAATACAATACCTCACCTGTTTGGTCTCCCAAAGGTGATCGTATTGCCTTTATCACCAAAAAAGACTGGTCATTTGCCTTAGCGACAGCTCGCATGGACGGCACAGGTTTGCGTTATTTGGCAACGGGTGATGCGATTGAATCGCCTGCGTGGTCACCGAATGGACAAATGATTCTCTATGCCGCCGAAGATCATGGCGTTCGGCGGATTTATCGCGTACCGAGTTGGGGAGGGACACCTGTTGCGATTACACCCGTAGGTCAAGATGCTTCCGATCCATCATGGTCAAATTGACATCCTCCCCGCCCTAAAGGACGAGGATTCCTTGCGCCGTTAAGCTGCAAGAGGTTCTTGCTTCATCGTGGTTGCTATTGCATCCACTCCACAAGCGAACACGGCATGTCCTGCCGCTAAGATGTTCAGTGCTGCGTTGTGGTCTGCGT
>NVWS02000135.1 GCA_002746295.2 Zetaproteobacteria bacterium | reverse complement strand
GCAAGTTTGGTTTTGATGCCTGCACCAAAGCGTAAGGGCGCAAGGCAAATTCGTGCTTGCTGTGTCACATCCAAAGCGGATGCCGCGCGCCCTTCCATATAAAAACCATCCTTGGGTGCGTGAAGGGCTGTGGCTTTGGGTGGGGCATACGAGCCATAGATATGCAGTTCAGCATTGGGAAGTCGTTGGCGAATCAACCCCCATATCTCTTGTTTAAGCCACAATACGGCATCCCAATTCGGCGCATGTCGAAAGCTACCAATGGTCATAAAATGCTGGCGTTCATCAAAGCTTGTTAGCTGCTTGGGGATGTCGTGGTGATTGAGCATAAACGGGCAGTGGTGCAAAAGTTCAGGCATGATATGAAAGGTGTTTTGAAGGATGTCGATTTCTACGTTTGAAATCATGACCGATAAGTCGCATCGCCAAATGGCAGCAATTTCACGCTTGGCAATATCACCATATAAATCACTCAATTTGGGTTCAAGTGCAACACGATGGGTTTGTTTGCTTTGTTGGTGCCGTGCTTGACGCAAACAATGCAAATCAATGGTTTCCATCAGCCGTAAAGCATTCGGACATTGTGTTTCAACACGCCAGCCAAATTGTTCTTCCATGGTGAAACGATCAAAAAGAACGATGTTTGGGTCTAACTTACGAATAAAACCATCAAAATCATTACAGTTAACGCGGATTTTATGGGTTTTCACGCCCAGTTCTGCTAAATCATCGCCATACTCACCTTTCGCCGCAGGGCAGGCGACATCCACCTGCCAACCTTGTTGAAGGAATAAGTGAATCCACTCCATGATGCGTGTGCCTGCGCCCGATGATTGGGATTCAGGAAAAACACTGGCGATGATGAGTATGCGCATATTGCTCCTTTGCTGAAAGTTTTAACTGCTTTTTTTCAAAAACACCTGTAAATCATCATAAGCTTCTTTTTCCCATGCTTCCATTTGTTCAGGGCTAAAGTAAATTAAAGGCTTAGAATCAATGCAAGCCTGTCTATGAATAGGAATCAAGGTATATATATCGACCCATTCATCAGCAATACGAATGGCCACATCAGGATTAAATAAATATTCACCACGTTTGATGCGTTTAAATATTTTCCGATTATACGGCGCTTCTCTTTCATACTCATTTTTGGATAACATACTGGAAATATATTGACGTTTTTTACGATGAGGCGGAATAATACTGTCAGGAAAACCTTCAAGAATACCCGTAAGATTCTTGGCATTAAAAGCATGCCTACCCATGAGCCAAGCTTTAAAAAAGTCTTTACCAAATGATGCAATCATTACATTAAGCAATGTATATTCCATCGTATGTGCGAGTAATTTAATTAAACGACCTTCTACTTTAAGTGTGATTTCAGCAGGCGCTAGAAGCTCATAAATATCACTCAAGGAACGCTTACAATATTTCGTATCTGTACAAGCCTGTTGCAAGCAAATTTGAAAAGCATTCAAGCCAGCATTGTTGATAAGTTCTTTATCTGCACCGACTTCGCACAATTTTTCAACCAAATCAGCATTGCCCAAACGGGATGCCAACATGAGCGGCGTATGATTAAAAGGTTCTCTGAAATCAACACCATATTGATCCACTTGGCGTAAGATACCTGCTGTATTTTTTAAGGTATAAGCGGTGAAGTGCTTTTTATTGAGTGTTTCCACCCCTTTTTCAAAGCTCCTGCTTGGTCCAAACCTTGCATCTATCAATGCGCGCAAATATTTTCCATCATCATGCAATAACGCATATTCAAATAATGTGAGTTTGGATTTTTTATGACCTTCCACAATGGCTTTTTCATAAAGTGCATCCAAGGCATCACCCTGCAATGGCTGCCAAGGTATGACCTTTTGTTTTAAAATACGACTGCGAATTTCATCGGCTTGTTCTTTTTTACCTTGTAACTCTAATTTCCTAGCTTCTTCACGCCATTCTTCAAAACAAGAGCTTTGCTCTGCCATTTGCAAGGAATCTTGAGCATCATGTAAGCCCATCAACGTCAATAGTTCATGATTAGGATGGCTTTCAATGATATATAAATTTTGAATGGCGCGTGTAATTGCCACATAAAACGCATTGATATGAAATTTGTAAACCTCTAACGATTTATCAGTCTTATCTTTCACCCGCGAAAAATTTAAGCTGTCCACTTTAAGATCATCACTGCTCACGCCCTCCGCAATCGTGGCGAAACGCTGATGATCGGTGGATACAAAGTTGTATAAAATAATATTTTCATATTCAAGACCTTTGGCTTCTTGAACGGAGAATATCAGTGGGGTTGTGAAATACTTTCGCGCCATATCCTTTTGCTCATCATGCATGACAATAATCGCAAAACGTGTGGAATGACGTGTTTTTTCTTCAATTTCATGCTTGATACGCTCTTGATCTTGTAAAAAAGAGATGTTTCCCTGATTATGGGCATTGCTTTTCACCAAGAAGTTGCTTTCTTTATCAATCGAACCAAAACGAGCATTTTTGACCTTTAATAAACGATTGGCTACTTCTGTCACTTCGGGCGAGTTTCGATAATTCGTGTTGAGTACGGTGATTAAATCATGGGTATGTTGGTGATTTTTTTGATGGTAAAAGAAACTTTTAATTTTCGCCCATGAAAAGAAGTTAGGGTGAACAATTTGATTGGAATCACCACAAATAATAAAATCGCCAGCTTGGTGCAACGATTGAAGAATTAAGCCCAGTTGCACACTGGTAAAATCCTGCACCTCATCAATAACAATAAAATCATACCGACTCTTTAATTCAGCCATATATTGATGGCTTAACATATTGCTATCGTACAAATTTTCTTTTTTGAGAAATTTAAGGTAAGCCTCAAATAGGCTGTACACTTCTTCACGCTCATGTTGATTGAAAATAGATTGCTTGATACCCAGTGCCAAATATTCATCACGACTTAAACAATCGTGTTCGCTCACCGTTCCTGTCAAAACACCTTTGAATTCTTCAATCAGTTGATGCGGGTCTGATAGCGATTGACTGGATTTTGCCGTTTGAAACCAGCGTTTGAAATCATGCATGCTGACTTCACGACCATCAGGAATACGTATGGATTCTAAAAATTCTTGAAATGAATAAAAATCAACCTGCTGATCATCATTTTGATAATGCTGGCTAAAATACAAGTCACGGGAGTTTTTCACCAAAAAAGAGGAGTGCGTGATATACAATATATCACCGATACCTTGTTTCATTTTTTCCAAGGTTAAGGCTGTTTTTCCACTGCCTGCCGAACCAATAATAATCACAGGTGGATGTAAATCATAGACCATGGATTGTGAATCATCAAAAGAAATGACCTTGTCCAAGATGTTAAAGGTCGGTACTTGAGGGTTCAAATAGACCAAGGTTTCAGGTGTGTCATCCAAACTGTTGATGGTGGGTATTTTGCTTTCATCAATGGATGCGCCATGGCTTAAAAAGCGTGATTTATCATAAGCGTGGTTGGGAATATATTCCAAGATTAGAATAAATTGTTCACCATCATATTGATATATAGCGAACAATAAGCGATTGGTAATATCAAGGCGGCAACGGTATAAATTCTGGGCGATTTTTTTAACGTCCGCTGATTTATAATCACTCGCTTCAAGGAAACCTTTCATTTTTTTGAAATTCGGAATGTTTTTTGGGTTTAGCTCATTGTATAATAAAACTTTCATAGCAAATCGTCGTGTCCTTTTTTCAAGTGCTCTGTATGGATAAAACGGTAGTGGGTTAAATCCTGTAACGCGGTGGCACTGTTCCAAGGCTGTTTGCCATTGTACAACAGCAGTGGGAAAACAGGCGGGAGTTTGCCACTTTTGGGAAGCTGTTTGGTGCGAATTAAATTCTGATAAAGCAGTCCAATATACGTCATCAAACGCACTGCCATAAAGCGATCCACAGTCGATTGAAACTCAATCAAGATGTAAATCCATTCATCGCCATAACGCACACGCCAAATGGTATCACCTTCACGTTCACCCAATCTTCCTACACAAAACCTGTCAATAAATCGCGCACCAACTCAGGATGACTAAAAAAACTGTTTGTAACTTTGATCATGGTCTACCATGTGGCAAACATACCTCATAAAACTTGAAAGTAGAAATTTGTGCTTATGACTTGAACCCGTTCATGCTTACAATACCATCTTAACACTGGGATGAGCTGAGAAATCACGGTACAAAGCATCAAGTTGCGTTTGACTTTGTGCTTCAAACGTCATGGTGATGCTTGTATATGTGCCATTTTTACTGGCTTTTTGTTGGATGCTTACGGTTTCCATATCTTCAATATATTGACCCGCTAGTGCAATCATGGTGGCTTCAAAGGTGTCGGAAGCGATACCCATAATTTTGATGGGGAAGGTGCAAGGAAATGTCAGTAATGTTTCGGATGGTTGCTCGATGGACATGGTTTAACCTCTAAAAGCCCCGAATCATGCCGTATTTTTCAAAACCTTGAAGGCTTCGGGGTTGTTTCACATTTAATCCTGAATAGATTCCTCCGAATTAAAATGGGAGGGCTGATGCTTCGATTAACCCGTGTCACGGATTATGGCATTCTTTTGATGACAGAAATGGTATCCAAGCCAGCACCAGAGCGTTGGACTGCCAATGATTTATCACAAGCGACCCATGTGCCTGCGCCAACAGTCAGTAAAATTTTACAAAGCTTGTTGCGCGCAAACTTATTGCTTTCCGTGCGTGGTGCGCAGGGTGGTTATCAGTTGGCGCGTTCCGCCAGTGATATTTCTTTGCAAGCCATTATTCATTGCCTTGAAGGGCGCATTGCCTTGACGGAATGTAATCTTGAAAACAATGATTGCGAACAATCCGCTTTCTGCTCCACCAGTCATCATTGGAAACGTATCAATCAATCCATGCTTGAAGCATTGGGCAATATTAGTTTGGCAGATATGGCAGATGAGCATTTTATGCCTGTCTTTACAGTCAAACGTGGTGTGCCGATTCAAAGTATTTGTGAGGTCGCATAATGGCGAGCAATGAAGATATTCAAAAAGATTTGGAAGCACGGGAATATGATGCGGGTTTTGTCACCGATATTGAATCCGACACCTTGCCTCCTGGCTTGAATGAAGATGTGATTCGACAAATTTCTTCCATCAAGAAAGAACCAGAATGGATGTTGAACTGGCGTTTAGAAGCTTATCAACATTGGTTGACGATGAAAGAACCGACATGGGCAGCCGTGGACTATACACCCACAGATTACCAATCCATTTCTTATTATTCTGCACCAAAATCAGATAAAGATGCGCCTGAAAGTTTGGATGACATCGATCCCAAGTTGATTGAGACCTATGAAAAACTGGGTATTCCTTTGCGTGAACAAAAGATGTTGGCTGGCATTAAGGGCAGCAATGTGGCTGTGGATGCCGTGTTTGATTCGGTATCCGTCGCCACCACGTTTAAAAAGAAACTCACCGAAGCAGGGGTGATTTTTTGCCCGATTTCGGAAGCGATTCGTGAACACCCTGAGTTGGTCAAACAATACTTGGGGTCTGTTGTGCCGCAGCAAGATAATTTTTTTGCTGCCTTGAATTGCGCGGTCTTTACCGATGGTTCGTTTGTATACATCCCCAAAGGTGTGCGTTGCCCGATGGAATTATCCACATATTTCCGTATCAATGCCTTAAATACAGGGCAATTTGAACGCACCTTGATTATTGCCGATGAAGGCGCCTACGTGTCTTACCTTGAAGGTTGTACTGCGCCCATGCGTGATGAAAACCAACTGCATGCAGCGGTGGTGGAACTGGTGGTATTGGCGGATGCTGAAATCAAATATGCGACTGTTCAAAACTGGTATCCAGGCGATGAAAATGGTGTGGGCGGCATTTATAACTTTGTCACCAAACGTGCCGATTGCCGTGGTGACCGCTCCAAAGTGTCTTGGACACAGGTGGAAACAGGTTCAGCGATTACGTGGAAATACCCCAGTTGTATTTTACGTGGCGATGGTTCGCGTGGTGAGTTTTATTCGGTGGCAGTCACCACCCATTGCCAACAAGCCGATACAGGCACAAAAATGATTCACTTGGGTAAAAATACGACCAGTACGATTATCTCCAAGGGTATTTCAGCAGGTCGTGCGCAACAATCGTACCGTGGTTTGGTGCGGATGGGTAAAAATGCTGACAATGCCCGCAACCATACCCGATGTGATTCCTTACTTTTGGGTGATCAATGCGGCGCACACACCTTCCCTTATGTGGAAGTGAACAATGCAACGGCGACCTTGGAACATGAGGCCACGACTTCAAAGATTGGTGAAGATCAGCTGTTTTATTGTCAGCAACGTGGTTTATCCGAAGAAGATGCCGTGAATATGATTGTGAATGGTTTTTGTAAAGATGTGTTTGATGTGTTGCCCATGGAATTTGCGGTGGAAGCCAATCGTTTGATGGAAGTCAGTCTTGAAGGTTCGGTAGGCTAAAAAATATTGACCACGAAGGCGCGAAGGGTTTTCTTTCGTGAATTTACTGGCGATTGTGGATGCTTGTTTGCAACTGAATATTTGGCTGGATAAAGGTAAAAGTTTATCAAGTAGGAGTAAATTTTGAAAGATTATGGGCTTAGCTTCATTAGTAATGAGGATTTGTACAATCACACCAAGAACACTGTTGAAAAATACAGGCTTCAGGTTGATTTAGCTAAGTTTAACAAAAATCTTATTAGTGATTTCAATGTCTAACATGACAATTTCAGAAACTTTATTGGCAGATATTACATCTGTCTCAAAAAGAACGATAGGAAGTTGGAAAAAGAATGGAAAAGTGAAACCCTTAGAAAATGGGCGTTATTGCCTGTCTGATTTAGCCATGTTTCCCCAAGTAAAAGCAATGCTTGAGTCTAAATGGGAAGCAGAGCAAAAGATAAAACCCATACGACCATATAAATCTATTGAATTGTTTGCTGGTGCGGGTGGATTAGCCATAGGCTTAGAGAAAGCGGGGTTTCATGGTGTAGCATTCAATGAAATTGATAAAAATTCCTGTGAAACTTTAAGAGTAAACCGACCGAATTGGAATGTTATTGAAGGGGATATTAGCAAGGTTGATTTTAGTCAATATAAGGATATTGATTTCATGTCGGGTGGATTTCCCTGCCAAGCATTCTCCTATGCAGGCAATCGTTTAGGGTTTGAAGATACAAGAGGTTCGTTGTTTTTTGAGTTTGCTAGAGCTATTAAGGAGGTTAAGCCTAAAGTATTTCTAGGTGAAAATGTCCGAGGCTTATTAACACATGACGGAGGAAAAACCTTAGCCACCATCAAGGCGGTTATTAAAGAGCTTGGCTATACCTTAATTGAGCCAAGAGTTTTAAAAGCTATTTTTTACCGTGTTCCTCAAAAAAGAGAGCGTTTATTTCTTGTCTGTATTCGCAATGACCT
>NVWS02000134.1 GCA_002746295.2 Zetaproteobacteria bacterium | reverse complement strand
TCAATTTCAATATGGGTTTCAATGCGGTCAATATAGGTCTCAAGCTCAGACCATCGTCCATATTCTTTGATAACGGCTTTTAGCTTATCCATTGCTAGCTATCCTGACTTCACCGCTCATAAGTTTGGGCAGGAGGGTATCGCGGAGAGATTGTAGGGTGCGGATTTGTTTATAATTTTTTTCCATTTTTGAAACAAATTCGATGACTTGTTTCTCAAAATTTTTCTGTATTACTGGTGATGGGATTGGAATAATCAAAGACAATAAATGAGGTACTTTTATACTTGGTTGAACTCCGCCAATATCCAATTGTAGAATTTCACCAGTTTTATATTTTAAAGCTTGAAATAAGTACAAAGGTGAAATGTTTTTTGCGGACAAGGCAATTACATTTTGTGCAACATTCCCTTCCTCTAGAAGATACATTGAAATAGCACCAATACTGCCAACTGTAGACAGCAAAGTATCATATTTTTTTGGTTTATTTCTAAACCAGTTTTTGTAAGTATCTTCATCAACATATTTTCTAATGACTGAGTAATCAACAAGCCGATTTACTTTTCCAAGCGCATTTACTTCTATCAGTGGAAAAGGGGTTATACTGCTTGTATTTGGCGGTGTTTTACCACGATTGTCTACAACTGAAACATACTTTAAAATTTCCTCATATTCCCAATCCTCATCAGCCTCAACCACAAACCACTGGCGAAACAGCGTTTCTGCCATCTGTTCAAGGGTTTTGTTTTGGCGGTGGAGCAGGTCGATTTTGTCATCCAGCGCGCTTAATACTTCGGCAATGGCTTTTTGTTCGGGGAGGGGTGGAAGATTTATTTCAATACTTGAGATTTCTTGAAAGTTAATATTTGGTTGTGCTGATTGTCCTGACATATTATTTATATAGTCAACCATACTCGGCTGACTTAAAAATTTACTAATATAGTAAGGTAATGCTAGGTTCTGATTAACTCTTAATATTGCCAAGGCTTGATTAGTATTCGCAGGTAGCATACTTTTAAATACGATTCCATTTTTCCCCAGATAGGCACCTGCCATTGAAAAAAGGATATCAAGCTCTTCAAGTTGTGACCTTTTAAATTTATTATGCGTGTTTTGATCAATAGCAACAAATTTATTTATATCAATTTTTCCGTCATAACTAATAGCATCAGATTTAATATAGTTAACACCTTCATCTACAAAGCCTTTGCCTTTTGGTGGGGTAGTACCTTTAGTGATAAGTTTAAGTAAATCCCCAAGCCGAACCTCCCGCCACGCACTCCCCCCATTTTCAACTTTCAATTCTCCATTTTCCATTAAACCCTCACTCATCCCCACTCCTCCATAACACTGCATACCTCCGCTGTATATTTTGCCGAAAAGATTCAGGTATATTCGCCCAATCAAAAACCTGTATCAAAATAGGGATGGTTGATTCTTCTAAAGCCTCTTTAAAGTCATAAAACTCATTGTCATTTAATCGGCTTAAGCCTTGAGTCCGCAGCACCAAATCTAGATCACTGGTATCATGGGCATCACCGTTCACACGGCTACCATACGCCCAAATTTCCAGCGGTGTATGCAGGGTGCGTGAAGCAATGGCGAATAATTGTTGTTTATCTTTCGCTCTAAGCAACATATTATGGTTTGTTGATGGCTTGCACCAAAGATTGTGCATCCATTATAAATTGGGGCATCAAGGGCAAGGTTTGTTCTGCCAAACCCAATCCATAATCATGCGCTGTGGAATTGCGGTTATCGCGATAAACTAGCCACCGCTCGACTTCCTCAAGACTCAATAAATCATGATGACCTGCGTATCTAAAAATATCCTTGAAATTGAGCCTAGCGACGGATTTTGAGGTGTGAAAAAAAGGTTTTAGTCGCTTTCTTAATAAACTGCCTGATTGCTCCAGTATGATTTCAAACTCTTTAATCGTTGCCGAGCGATATAAATCATACTCAAGACTTTCTGCATCGACTTGTTGCAATAAATGAAAGGCTTTATCCAATGTTTGAATGCAGCGTTCCAGAAAGAAGGTGTCGATTGTAAAGGGTAAATCAGCATTCATATTTTCACCTTTGCTAAATTCTCCAAAATCCGCTGATTCAATTCGGTTTCTTCCTTTAACTGCGCTTCAAATTCCGATTTAAGGCTGTTAAAGCGTTCGGAAAAATCAAAATCATCCTCGACCTCTGCCAAGCCGACATATCGCCCAGGGGTGAGGACATAATCCAGCGCTTTGACCCGCTCGGTGGGGGCGGCATTGCAGAAGCCTTTTATATCTTTGTAATCACCTTCTGGATTACGCCAGTTATGGTAGGTATCGGCAATCGTGCTTACATCCTCTTTGGAGAGTTCACGCGTGCGACGGTTGATTAAATGCCCCATATTGCGGGCATCAATAAACAGGATTTCATTTTTATTGGGCAAGGACAAGCCATTGCCCCTACGGATAAACCAAAGAGAAGCAGGGATTTGGGTATTGAGAAACAGTTTGGCAGGCAGGTTGACAATGCAATCAATCAAACCCGCTTCGACCAAGGCTTTTCTAATCTCACCTTCGCCCGATGTTTTGGAGGTCAACGCGCCTTTTGCTAAGACAAAACCTGCTTGTCCACTGGGGGCAAGGTGATAAATAAAGTGCTGTATCCATGCGTAGTTGGCATTGCCTGTGGGGGGTGTGCCGTATTGCCAGCGTCCATCTTTACGCAGCAGATCACCGCTCCAGTCACTGACATTAAAAGGCGGGTTGGCGATGATGTAATCGGCTTTCAGATCTTTGTGCGCATCGTTTAAAAACGAGCCTTCGTTGTTCCATTTAACCTGCGAGCTATCAATACCCCGAATGGCAAGGTTCATTTTTGCCAGCCGCCAAGTGGTTTGGTTGCTCTCTTGTCCGTAGATGGAAATATCATTGATTCTGCCCTGATGTTCCAATACAAATTTTTCCGATTGTACAAACATGCCACCCGACCCGCAACAAGGGTCAAGCACGCGCCCTTTGTAGGGTTCTAGCATTTCAATCAGTAGTTCAACGACGCTTCTGGGGGTGTAGAACTGCCCTCCCTTTTTGCCTTCTGCTAAGGCAAATTCACCGAGGAAATATTCAAACACATGCCCCAACACATCGGCACTGCGCGATTTGGCATCACCCAAGGCAATATTGCTCATTAAATCAATCAATTCGCCCAAGCTGGTAGGGTCAAGATTTTGTCGGGCATAAACTTTGGGTAAGACCCCTTTTAGCGAAGCATTTTCCTTTTCAATCGAATCCATCGCCGCATCCACCGTTTTGCCAATGGTGGGTTGCTTCGCATGGGCTTGCAGATGCGACCAGCGGGCATCTTGCGGTACAAAAAAGACATTTTCGGCTTGATACTCATCCTTGTCTTCAGGATCAGCACCCTCATATTCCCCTTCCCCTGCTTTTAATGTGGCGTATAACTCTTCAAAGGCATCGGAAATATATTTAAGAAAAATCAGTCCCAAGACAACATGTTTGTATTCGGCAGCATCGATGTTTTTTCGGAGCTTGTCCGCCGATTTCCATAGCTGTTTTTCCAGTGATTCTTTTTGTACTGTTTTCTTTTTTGCCATGCTCTCTCCGTTGGTTTTAGTTCCTGAACTGCACCTCTCCAACTTTAGCCCAGATCAAAGTAATCACCAAGCCTTCATCATTGCCGCCAATGCTGTGGTGAGATATGATATATAGTGATTCAAGTATTAAATCACCACGTCATTCCCGAAATCTTTTATCGGGAATCTGATGATAGATTCTCGATACAAGCATTCGAGGATGACGATTGGGGGATATAGAAATGATAGTTCTATACTTGAATACTATAGCTGCGAATACTACATATTATGGGCTTGATTGAGGCAGTTTATAGCTAATCAATAAGGTCAACAGAAGTACCGTAAACCCCAGCACTGCCATCACAGTTGTTGCCGAAATGCCGCTACTGATACTCCATGTATAAAGCAATGTGACGACCAGCATGGCTACATTTTCAAAGCATTGTTGCACGGCCACAGCATGCCCACTGCCCACAGAATCATGTCCGATTTCTTGTAATATTGCATTGATAGGCACAACAAAAATACCACCACAGATGCCTGCAATCAGTAGTAATCCGCGTGCCATCCAAAGCTCATCCACAAACACAAGACAAACAATGCTTACACCTAAACCATAAGCCGCCCATCGGGCGCGCCGAACATGTGCCAGTGGAATCAAGCGAGGTGCGAGTAATGCACCGATGGCGATACC
>NVWS02000133.1 GCA_002746295.2 Zetaproteobacteria bacterium | reverse complement strand
GTTCTGCTTCAAGCTTGGATAATCCGTAGGGGTCAGTTGTAATATATGTATCACTGGGTAAAAAAGGCGGCTTACCTGTTGTGGTCTCACCATTCACCTTAATAGAGCTGATAAACACAAACCGTTTTATGCCTGCTAACGCAGCTTGTTTTGCCAAGTTCAAGGTACCATCCACATTCACCTTGCGAAACTCAGCCAAAGGGTCTGTGGCATCATCATCCATCACATGCACACGTGCGGCAACATGAATAACAACGTCCATATTCTTAACTGCACCTGTGTAATCGGTGCCTGTTGCCAAATCACCAACGATGACTTGATTCACTTCTTCAGAAAACATATCACTTGGCTTGCGAACAGCGGCATAAACATGCCCCTGCTCACTTAATCTTTTGACAACCGCTGAGCCGACAAACCCCGTTGCTCCTGTGACCAAAACATTCATGATAATGATTCCTGCATCTGTTGTTCCAATTTTTGAACCAAGTATTCCCTATCAAAGTGAGCAAGATAATATTCTCGCGCTGCTTTTCCCATACTCTCAAGTTCATCCTCACTCATTCGACTCATCCTAAGCACAGCATCCGAAAAATCTTGCGTAGCCCCTGAATGAACACAATAACCAGCCTTACTTGCTTGAATCACTTCCATACCAGAACCATTGAGTGCACCAATCATAGGTTTGCCACATGCTAAATATGACTGCACTTTACCTGGAATTGTTGTTGCCATCACAGGGTCATCGCGAAGCGTTACCAACATCACATCTGCCAGTGAAAAATAGGCTGGCATGGTTTCCATCGCTTTTCGCCCAAGCACCTTAACCTTTGTCAGATTTTTATCAGAGACTTCTTTCTCTAACCAATCTCGTCTTCGCCCATCACCCAAAAAGACCCAATAAATATTTTCATCTTTTAATTGCTTCGCAGCATCTACAATCGTTTCCAACGATTGCGCAGAGCCTAAGTTTCCTGCAAACATCGCGACAAACCCATCATTTGGCACTTCTTCTCGCTCTTTTGCATCAGATGGGAGTGTTATAGGCTGATATAAAACCTCAGCCCAATTTGGAAAGTAATGTACTTTTTCCTCTTCTGCCCCTGCTGCAACCGCAGGTTTGATAAAGCCTTTGGATTGCACTAAAATAGTGTCGCAATGTTTATAAATCCAACGCACCAACCGCCCTACAGTCGATAAGATTTTAGGCGATTGAACTGCCCCTGTGGCAGAAAGTGTTTCAGGCCATAAATCTTGAACCCAAAAGAAGTGTTTGGCTGACTTTAAATTTGCCATCAAAATAGCAGGAATACCAACGGTAACGGGTGATACTTCAAACGTGAAAACAACATCAAACGATTGCTTTCGTAACATCCAAGGGGCTAACAAACAGGCAAAGAAAACAAATGACAGATAATTTAAAGCCAACTGCCAACCTTTACTTTCACGCCGAGCAAACAGCGGCACCCGTACAATAGGTACACCATCCATATAATCTCTGCGCTTTGACCACCATGTATAACCGTCATACACCTTTCCCGCAGGGTAGTTTGGCATGCCTGTAAGTACTGTGACATCATGCCCTTTCTCTTTTAACGCGAGTGCCAAATCATTAATGCGAAAGCTTTCTGGCCAAAAATATTGGCTAACAACAAGAATTTTCACTCAATGTTACCAGTCATATCGGCTAAATGAATCCAAATTACGCCACTTGTTGGTTAGCTTCGCCGTACCCATCATCAGCTTCACCACACGAAGTGATGTATTCTTCACTTTATACGCTTCAGGAATCTCACGAATTGCATATAAATTTGATTCCTGCACAGCTAAATCAACAGATGAAAGCAACACATCAGGGTCTAAGCCTGTAAGAATAATCGAACCAGAATCCAGTGCTTCAGGACGCTCCAATGAGTTCCGAAGGGTAACAGCAGGAAAATTCAACATTGCTGACTCTTCACTAATTGTTCCACTATCGGACACTGCACAAAACGATTTTTCTTGAAGCTTATTATATGCAAAGAAACCAAAGGGTTTAAGAAAACGAATATCATAACCTGACATATCTTCCCCCAGTTTTTCCAAGCGGTTCTTGGTTCTTGGATGTGTCGATACAACCACGGGGAACTTGTACTTATCATAAAGTGATTTTAAACATGCAACAACTTTCTTTAAGTTATCAGGGCTATCTACATTTTCTTCGCGGTGCACACTTACAATAAAGTATTTCCCTTGCTCTAGCTTCAGTTCATCCAATATCGTTGAATTTTTAATGGATGATTCATGCGCCTTTAACACCTCTAACATGGGCGAACCTGTCAAATAAATAAAACGGTGTGACAAACCTTCACTCAACAAGTGTCTGCGGGCATGTTCAGTATAAACAAGGTTAAAATCTGCCAGGTGATCCACAAGTTTTCGGTTAATTTCCTCAGGCACGTTGGCATCAAAACTACGGTTGCCCGCTTCCATATGATACGATGGAATCTTCATGCGTTTTGCCATAATAAGTGCTGTCGCACTATTCGTATCACCCAGTACTAAAAACGCGTCTGGTTTTTCTTTCATCAACACTTCTTCTGTCTTGATAAGGATTTCACCCAATGTTTTACCAAGCGTGCTGGTATCCACGCCTAAAAAATAATCAGGTTGGCGAATACCAAGTTCTTCAAAAAACACTTCATTAAGCTCATAGTCATAGTTTTGACCTGTATGCACAATGATATGATCCACAAACTGGTCTAAACGCTTCATCACCATGGCTAGGCGAATCAACTCTGGGCGTGTGCCTACGACTGTCACAACTTTAAGTTTTTTCATCTCAATTCCTTATAGTGGGCAAGCATAAGTATCAGGTTTTTTAGGGTCAAAGCGTTCATTTGCCCATAACAAAACAATCATTTCATCATCACCAACATTGGTAATGTCATGCGTCCAACCTGGCACTGTTTCAACAACTTTCGGATTACTTTCATCCGTTTTCAACGCATACTTTTCGTCTGTCATAATATGACGAAATTTAAACTCTGCCCTGCCTTTCACCACCAAAAACTTCTCCGTTTTAGAGTGGTGATAGTGACCACCTCGCGTAATACCTGGATGCGCTGTAAAATAAGAAAACTGCCCGCTATCTTGCGTTCTTAGCATTTCAACAAACACACCCCTAGGGTCTTCATGTTTAACCAGATCATAAGCAAAGGCTTTGGGTTCCAAATAGCTTAAGTATGTGGCATGCAATGCCCTATCCAAACCCGTGCCTACGGGTTCTGTTGTGATGTTTTCCCTTGAAGCCTTGAAGCCTTGCAGTTTATCTGCCAATGCACCAACTGTTATTTCATATTCAGGTTGAATATCGTAGGATTCACTTTCCCCGCTCATAACCGCAATAAACTGAGCCACTACATCATCAATATATACCAAACGAATCACAGCATCTGTATCATTTATAGTCATGGGTAAATTATGTACTGTATTATAACAAAAGGTAGCAACTGCTGAGTTGTAGTTTGGCTTAGCCCATTTACCAAATACATTGGGCAACCTGAAATTATAAACTTTAGCGCCAGTTTCGCTGGTATAATCAGTCAATACCTGCTCTGCTGCCAGTTTACTCTTGCCATACGCATTATCTGCATCAGCTTGGATGGAAGAGGTATAAACAATTGGAATTTGTTTCCCCGTTTGCTTCGTCAAACGACATACATCTTGGGTCAAATTCATATTTCCTTGAACAAACTCATCATCGTTTTTTGGTCGGTTCACGCCTGCAAGGTGAAAAATAAAATCACAAGACGCTATTTTTTCTTTCAACACTTGCAAAGTCATGCCTTTTGCAAAGCAGTCATACGACACATCATCCATCTCACGTAAATGGGCTTGCAAGTTTCTGCCAATAAATCCATCTGCACCTGTAATGAGGACCTTCATGCTTTCCAGCCTTTTAAGGCTTCTTGCACCTCAGGCAATGTTAACAACAAACATTTAACACCTTCAACATCCAACCGCTCTGTATTATGTGAATGATAATCCTCTTGGTTCACCTCTTCGGTATTCCCATCCGTGAAATACTTTTCGTAATTCAAATCTCTATCATCCATTTGCACACGGTAGTATCCACCCATATCTTCGGCGGTGGCTAGCTCTTCCGTAGACGCCAAAGTTTCATAAATCTTTTCACCATGACGAATGCCAATAATGCGTGTTTCTACATCCGAGTTAAACAACTCTTTAAGTGCTTTCGCCAAGTCTTCAACCGTAGATGCTGGTGCTTTTTTGATAAAAATATCACCTTGCCTACCATTGTGAAAAGCATGCTCCACCAAATCCACAGTTTCAGGCAATGCCATCAAAAAGCGGGTCATGGTTGGTTCGGTAATCGTAATGGGTTTTTCTGATTTAATTTGTTCAATAAAACGAGGAATCACCGAACCTCGTGAACACATCACATTGCCATAGCGCACACATGAAATCACTGTTTCATTATTTTTCACCTGTCTTGCATACGATTGTGCGATTTTCTCCATCATAGCCTTGGATATGCCCATGGCATTGATAGGGTAAACGGCTTTATCCGTGCTCAAGCAAACCACCTTATTTACCCCTTGGTCAATGGATGCACGAATCACATTATCACTACCTTGAATATTCGTCTGCACGGCCTGCATCGGAAAAAACTCGCATGATGGCACTTGTTTTAATGCTGCTGCATGAAATACATAGTCCACATCTTGAAGGGCTGCATGAATGCTTTGATAATCACGAATATCACCAATATAGAATTTAACCCTTGGGTCATCCATATATTTCGTGCGCAATAAATCTTGCTTAGCCTCATCACGGCTAAAAATCCGAACTTCACCACAATCACCTTGCAACAAATGATCCGCCATTGTTTTACCAAAGGAGCCTGTGCCACCTGTAATCAAATATACCGAACTCATTTCACACCTCTTTTTAATAATTTTTCCCACATGAAAAACATCAACGATCCCAAGAAAACAACTATATTGCTACTCGATGTAAAAACAAAGTTCCCAGTGGGCAAAGCTAATACCATCAAAATAAGATAAAATGTCAGCGCAAAGCTTGAAAACTTAGGCCTTTGTAAATCTTTCTCTGCAATAGAGGCTATATATCCAATAAGAAACAATAAAAACAGAACCCCTAACAAACCTACTCCACTTATCCAGAAGATAATACTTGGAGTCCATGATACTCCACAATCAATATATTTTCCACAAATCCCCTCCCTCGTTATATCTATGCCCGCTAGGTCAAACCCTAATGGGAAAAAAGCAAGAAGTGACGACAACCCAGCATCATCTAAAAACGAATAACAAAAAGTAGATATATAGAGTAAACCAAATAAAAAGTAACCAGATATTAAAAATAAGAATGTAGCAAGTGTCGGCATTATGCTATATAGAATCGACTGCGTATCTAAACAAATAAACCCTGAAGAACAGCTCCATATTTCGTTATCACCAAAACGTGCAGAAACTGTTGCAAGGTAAAGAGACATAACCCCATATAATAAGAAAGCACTAAATATAATGGCGTAAAATGGTATTGAGGCTTTTCTATACTTTAGCCGAAGCGCAAATGATAATATAAACATTATTAGAATCTCAAACACTTCAAAGTTTGTCCCACGAGCAAATGAGAACATCAAATAGTTCAGGCAAATTAACATTATCAATAAGTAATAACGTTTTTTTATAACGACAGGCTTAAAATGGTAAGTGAAAAAGGACCATAAAAGTATTAGTTTTAATAGAATTAGTGATAAAATTGCAGGAACTTTCGCAAGAGTAAACACTGCTAGCTCACCGTTCATAAAATATGCTTGATAGAGTGCGTATAATGACTTTCCTGATGCTAGGTTGTTTATAAGGGAAAAGATGGTTTGCCCTGTATAAAAATTCATTGCATATTGGCTCATCAAAAAAGAGGTTGTAAAAATCGCGACCATCCCTTTGTATTGATAAGCGAGGCTAGGTTCAATTGAAACAGAATCTTCGACCAACTCTATTCTTGAAACTTTTTTTCTTCCTGCTAAAAAACCCACTAACAGTACAGAAAAGATCAACCAAGAACAAAGCACACCTATAAAGAAATAATAACTAGGCACTTCCAATGGCGCAAAAACCGCGAGCAATGTTAAAAAGATCATCCAGTAAAATGTAATTGATAAGTATACAGAACTAAAAATCATTTTATTAGGACATCGACCGTTCGTTTAACACTGAATAGTGATCTCAAAGGTTGTGCATAAAGCTTACTCCTATCTAATGAAATGATACGATTCTCAAGATATTGTATATCAGCATTTGTATAAGAAAAGGGAAGCAAATGTATTTTTTCAGACTCATATATACTGCCTCTTAATTCACACTCACTCTCAACCATCGCAATTACACTTATCGAAGCATTTATATAGTCAATTATTTTAGATGGCAAGGTTGGCAAGCTTACATTCTCATCTGTTACTATTAGTCCAAAATCATAATTGTGCAAATTCCTTACATAGGTTTCCCTGTCTAATGGTTGGCAAAAATTAATCCAATCATATTGACTGTATTTTTCTTTGTATTGATTACACACATGACCACTAGAAAAAATATCTACGACTATATTTTTTTCTTTTGCCACTGCCTTTCTTAACTCGCTTAAAAAATCAATCAAAAGATCCAGCCTTCTTCCTGATGTTAGTTGGCCACCAAATACCATCTTAATATCTTTCCCAAGTGCTTTGGGCACAGACTTCTCATGGATGTCATCTGCAACACCCCATATTCCAGTCAGAACTACCTTATCAATTGGCACTTGGTAGTATGAGCTTATAACTTTCTTATTATTCACGCCCATCACTCCAATAGTATCAAACAACTTGATACTACAACCTTCCAATAATCTTAAAATAGCACCCAGCCAACTAGGAATAGCTCCAGCCTGAATTTGATGTATCGGAAAAGTATCGAAAACAATAACCTTCTTTTTTGCCCCCCTAAAAAAAGGAAGAAGAATTATAGCTGGAAAAAGAGTTGTCAGAGGAGCATCCATGATTATAGAATCATACCTAGTCCCTTTCATTAGCTCTTTAAAAACTGCTAAAAATAATCGTGACCAAAGGGTAAAGTATTTTATATATTTTACCCTGCTACTTAAACCTATAAGCACCTCCTTTCTGTTTTTCAATAGTCGTATTTTCACTGACCTTTCGCTACCCCAATCATAAGCAATTACTGTAGAACTACAGCCCCTAGCATCAAACTCGTCAACCAGTTCATTGGTTAAGTATGGCGAATTTTTCGAGAGATGGTAACGAGTAAAAATAAACAACAGCCTTTTATTCATGATGCCCTTCTAATGTGATATTTAAACGATAATCCTCTTTAACTTTTTTCATAAGCAAGTCAACTCCTCGGTCACGCATTAATTCAGTTATATAACGAGTAAACAAAGGGGTTAAATGGTTCGTATCAATTATAAAAGGAATACCTTGAAATTCATACGGACATGAATTCCTATCTCTGCTCTTGCAAACATTATTAATAATATTGACATAAACATAATTAACCCCATCTAAATTATGGTAATACTTACCCTGTTTATAATCATAGTGAGGAGGCGGAAAGTCTGAACTCTCAAGACATATTCGCGCATTACTCATATTACGCTGCATCAATCCCCAGCAACCTATACTTTCGACAGGTAACTGATAATAATCACCAAGAATAACTATGTTAACTTTAGGGTTTTTTCTCTGCAATAGCCGTAATAAATCAAATCTAAATAAATTAACACCATAAGAAAATGGTCGATAGCTCGCCAGAATAATTGTATCCAATGATTCAGCTACTTGATCACTATTCAGTAATTCTTTATTAACATTGCACCTGTCATTATACTTAGCAGCATTGGGTCCAATATTAGAAACCTTATCATTGTCAACTTTCCAATAGCAACCTAGGTAGCTTAATGCTAGAAATATGTTACTATCTTGTTTATATGTAGTACTTATTCCATAAGCCCAAGCTGCAGTATGAGAGTCGCCTAAAATTAACACCCTCTTCTTATATTGTTTAGAAAAAAAAGTATAAGAATCGAAGTTTTCATGATTCTGTGTCTGGTTTAGCCATTTTTTTTGAGATTCTGTATTAATTACCCTAGAACTTATAGGAAAGATATTATCATATCTATTTTGAAAACCATCAACTACAATGACTACAGTAGAAAAGCATAGAATTAGACTAAATACTATTATCCAAGAAACTATAAAATATTTTTTACTTTTCAGTCGAGGAGACATACGAAACGGTCTTTCTACCCAATAATAACTTGTTATAGCAAGCAAGATTGAAAGCAAAATAAGTGATATTTTATGATAATCTAAAAGACCTGCCCCCCAAGAAATTCTTGAAAAGGCAAAAACTGGATAGTGCCATAAGTACAATGAGTATGAAATAAGTCCTATTGAAGTCATATACTTACTTGATAAAAATTTTATTACTAGAGACTTTTCATTAGCAAACAAAATTATGAGTATTGTACCAACTACTGGTAACAGTGTAATAAAGCCAGGGTGCGTAGCATCAAGTGTAGTGAAGAAGAAAGAATAAAATATTAAAATTATCCCTAATGTAGGCATTGTCTTATCGAGTAGCACATTATTACTTTTCTGAGGGTAAAGGTGCAATATATATGCCGCTGACCCCCCAGCCAGAAATTCCCAAAATCGACTTGGCAACATATAAAAAGAGAATGCCGTATTTTGAAGAGTCATCCATTCGGAAAATAACAAACTCGATAAAAATCCAATAAAAATAAGAACTATTATAAATCTCTTTAGCCAACGATACAGTACGATGAAAATTAGCGGAAAGATAATATAGTATTGTTCCTCAACAGCTAAGGACCATGTATGCAAAAATGGTTTAAACAAAGCTGACTCCACACCATACTGCTGCAGACTGTAGTTCCAGTAGAAGTTTGAAACAAACAATAGTGATGATATGAGAGACTGTGCATAATCAATAAGTTGATCAGGCAGAAGAAAAAACCAAGCAAAAGGAATAGAAATAAACATTACAAATAGTAAGGCTGGAAGAATCCTTCTCGCCCGACGTTCATAGAAAGAAGAAATGGAAACCCTTCCTGTTTTCTGAAACTCATCGATCATTAAAAAAGTTATTAAAAAACCAGAGATTACAAAAAATATATCTACTCCAAGAAAGCCTCCTCGAAGCAATAATGATTCATTCAATGTAAATTCTGCATGGTAAACAATGACTGCAATAACGGCGACTGCCCTTAATCCATCGATTTCTCGCCTATATTTCATTTTTATCAGACCAGAACCTTTGTAGAAACAATTGACTACCCTGTTCATATGCAATAAAAGTTGGGCGAATTCCCCGCGAAGAAAGCTCTTCAACCAACTCGTTCGTTAAATAGGAGGATTGCTTAGACATTGAATATTTAGTAAATACACACAGTGCTTTTTGAGGATAGTCTTTATTCATCTCAATCCCAACTTCTTCATAACGATTAATGCATGATTATACATTAAACCAACCAAGGGAAGAGTGAAAATATTTTTTTTCAATTTAGACTTAGCTATCTGTCTATTCAAATATGTAAACAAGCTAGAATCTGTAGCATGGGTAAACAATGCATCTTGATACCATCCTTTCCGCATTGGATACTCATTTAGCTGAAATTTCAAACGATTCTTAGCTGAAAGACCGCTTGAAACACCTTCACTATGTTTTCTATACTGAAGCAAAGGCTTGTTAACATAGCCAAGTCCATTTGTTAGTAAGGCACGAAAGGCCATTGCTCCATCCTCTTGAAATGTTGGAACTCGCCCATACTTCATAAACACTGATTTTTCAAAAGCTAAAGATGCTCCATTTGCCCAGCATGGCATCCCCTTTTTGAAATCCTCAATATCTTTTGCAAATTTCGGAGGCGATGGAAATAACAGACATTGTTTATTTCCTTTTTCATCAATCACCATTGAATTAGAGAAAATAGCACTTACCCCTGTTTTTTGCCATTCCTTCACTAATTCATCAACTCTATTCGGTAGTGAAATATCATCACCTGCACCCACAACAATAAACTCCCCACTCGCCATAGCGACCACTTTATTAAAATGCTCAGGCATCCCTAAGTTTTTTTCATTCTTATTTAAAATAACCTTATGAGAGCCCTGGTAAGCAGAAACAATTCGATTCATTTCTTCAAATGTACCATCCTCTGAATAATCATCAGAAAAAATAATTTCCAGATTAGGGTAGCTTTGATTTAAAGCAGATGAAACACTTTCTAACATAAACTCTTTTTGAGAGTATGTAAAAAAAATATATGTTACTGATGTTTTCATATTGTATCCTCAAGAGGATTATTTATTGCCCACTTACAATACATTGTAATAGCTTTTTCAATATAGACTTCACAGTTATTGTCAGGTTTAACAAAACTCAGCAAAGACACCTCCTTTTGACTCATCCTACAAACCCCTCATCAAACGTTCCTTTCGCACAGCTTCGATAAAACCAAAATACCATAAACACTAAATACAAAAAATAATTCAAAGCAAACGCATAGCTAACACCCTCTAAACCAAAGCCATCAACAAAAAACATCGTCAATCCTACAAACAATAAACTAAATAGTAATTCCGATAAAATGAACACCACTGCTTGTGCTTTAGCTAACATCAAATAGGCGTAAAGCCACGATGCAATTTTAATCACATCTCCTAGCAACTGAAAAAGAAATAAGTCGCGCATATCAGAAAACTCACCGCTAAACAGCAACCATATAATCCAATCTCGCATCAAAAACATGGCTATTGCAGAGACGACTACAAAAGGCAGTATAATTATTTGGCCATGTCGAATCTCTTTTTTTATTGAGGTGGCATCTTTTAAGCCCGATAGCTTAGGCAAGTAATAAACACTTAAAGTCACAGTAATCAGCATCAAGTAGGCTTCCGATATGCGCCACATACCTGTCCACAATCCTGCGGCATCAAGTGAAACATGCTCGGTTAAATAATTTCGGATTAAAATATGTGACACAGGAATCGCAACTGCCGATGCCAAAGCCATGAGCGTAAATTTTCCTAATTTCTTACTATCGTCTTTGCTGGCAGTCTCTTTAAGCCAAGCCCATGAAAAAAGAGAGCTTCTTTTCAAGTGCCACGCTGCTAATATTGCAACCAAAAAAGGTGTAGCTAACAACGAAAAAATAATCCCCTCGACACCCCATTGAGGAACCAGCCATAATGACAAAACAATGCCTAGGCAACTACTCGATACCCCAACCCAAGTAAGCTGGCGAATTTCCCCCAACCCATTCAATGATGCAACAAGCAACGCACCTATAGCCGCAGGAATCAAGCTCACTGCCAAGCCTTGAAGCCATAGCGTATATTCAGGACTATGAAGCACCCAAATCGAAACATCTTGAGCAAAGAAAAACAAACCCATAGATACAGGGAGTAATAATAGGCTAACCAGCTTTAATGCCGTTGCGAATACAGTGGCACTTTTTTGCCGATTGCCACGGTATTCCGCCAAGTATTTGGTTAGACCTTGCCCGAAACCAGCCGTAGCAATCCCTGACAATCCCATCTGAATACTTTGAAACTGCCCCACCAAAGCAACCCCTGATGGACCCACATAGACAGCAAGTAACTTATTGATAACCAAGCCGTAAGAAATTTTAAAAATCGTAGCTATCAAAGATAATAATGAGGTTTTAATTAAGGTCATGGATAACCTTGCCCACTGTCATAGCATCATCCAATGCCAACACCGAGCTCATCGGTAAACTTAGTACTTCTTGATGAATTTTCTCTGTCACTGGATAGTTATCATGATTCCAATTTGAATAAGCTTGTTGCTGATGCGGAGGAATAGGGTAGTGAATCAATGTTTGTATACCCTGCTCACTTAAATACCCCTGCAACTTATCCCTATGTTTACAGCGAACCACAAATAAATGCCATACATGCGCTTCTTCATGTTTGACTTGAGGCAATACAATATCTTGATGCTGAATGTGTGCTAAATAAGCTTTTGCCACTGCTCGGCGCTGTTCAATCTCTGCATCCAAACCACGCAATTTTACCCGTAAAAACGCAGCCTGCATTTCATCTAGCCTGCTATTGATGCCTTGATACAAGTTTTCATATTTTTTATGGCTACCATAATTACCAAGCGCGCGAATGGTTTGCGCCAATTCCTCATGCTTGGTTGTCACAGCTCCACCATCGCCTAAAGCACCAAGGTTTTTTCCAGGATAAAAGCTAAACCCTGAAGCATCCCCCCATGCACCCGCTTTGATGCCACACAACTCTGCCCCATGCGCTTGTGCTGAATCTTCAATCAGCAATAAATTATGTTTATCCGCAATGATTTTCAAGGCTGGCATATCGGCAAGCTGCCCATACAAATGAACCGCTAAAATCGCTTTGGTTTTGGGCGTTACTGCCTCTTCAGCAAGCTTAGGGTCAAGATTATAGCTTGCTAAATCAGGTTCGACCAACACAGGGTTCAATCTGTTTTCTGTAATCGCAAGAATCGAAGCAATATAGGTATTGGCAGGGACAATCACTTCGTCACCTTCTTGTAGCACACCCATTTCCATATAAGCCCTGAAAATCAGAATCAACGCATCCAAACCATTGGCAACACCAATACAATATTCCACACCACAATAGTCAGCAAACTCTTGCTCAAAGGCTTTCACTTCAGAACCCTGAATATACCAACCACTATTCACAACCGAATCAAATGCCTTTTCAAAACCATTAAAATAAGGTGCATTCACCGCTTTTAGATCAAGAAAGGGAATATTTTCTTTCACATCATCTTTTTGTGCTAAATAAGCCGATGGTGTTAGCGTTATCCTTGGGTATTTATTCAACATCCCTTCATCCCGTGTTAACACCAACGCATCCACAGCCTTTGCCGAAGCAATCACTTGTGAGTCTTCAATATCTTCATAATCAATATCAATATAAGACGGTGTTTTGGCAATATTCACTTGTTTTAGGATATTTTTAATACCCAAAGAAATAAGCTTCATAATCTGTTTGCGTCTCAAAGAGTCACCAAACTCTTCATGTATTTCTCGATACAAAATAAAAGCGATATTATCCAAGGATGATGAGCTGATATATACTTCACAAGCAGACTCATTCGCTTTTGTAAGAGCTTGAACTGAGTCTGAAAAAATGAATGACCGTTTTCCTACAATACAATCAATAATAACATTATTATCTAACAATATATTTTTCATGCGTACTTTTCTGCACCCTGCCTTCCACGATCTAACATATACTGATCACTCTTATAATATGCGTGATCATAATGCGATAAGCTTTGTGCAATCATATCACGCCAGTTTTTTTCAATATATTCATCTGAATATTGAACCATAGCCTCTTGTGTGGGTGCTTTATCCACCAAAGCAATCACTTTAATATGTCGCGTTAATTTTTCCTTATACTTTTCAGGAATTTCAATCACACCATCATTTACATCTACTTCAAATTTAATAGTTAACATCTATCAACCTCCTGAAAAAATAGCGTTTATTTTTTACAAGCTATCATTGGCTTTTAATGCACCTTTATAGCTCAAATGATCATCTATATAAAAACATCCCTACCATCTAGAAGCCAAGCTTTACCTTTATAATAAATTTATTATTTTGCATATTTTTCCATGAATGCTTCTGCTAGAATTTCTTCATCGGTTTGAGCTGTTTGATAGCTGTAATGACTGGGTAAATTTTTTAATTTAAAATCTAAATAATCATCCCC
>NVWS02000132.1 GCA_002746295.2 Zetaproteobacteria bacterium | reverse complement strand
TTCATCTTGTATCAACCATGTCGCATAGGCATCCAAATCACCATCAAAAGCTTGAACTTTTCCATCAGCGACCAACAATAATTCATCACACACGGTGCGTAATAAATGACGATCATGGGAAATCAAAATCATCGCACCTTCAAAGGATTGCAATGCCATCGACAAGGCATGGCGCATATCCATATCCAAGTGATTGGTCGGTTCATCCAGTAAAAGAAGGTTCGGCTGTTGATACACCAAAATTGCCAACACCAAACGCGCCTTTTCACCGCCCGAAAACCCACCAATGGCACCCATAGCCATATCATCACGAAAGGCAAAACCACCCAAAAACAGGCGCAATTCTTTTTCAGAAGCTTCATCATTCAACATCTGTAAATGTTGCAAAGGCGAGAGTTCATCATGCAATTGTTCCAACTGATGTTGGGCAAAGTAGCCGATGCGTAAACCTTGAGCCGCTTGGTATTGCCCCAACAATGGCAGCATATCACCTGCCAATACCTTGATTAAGGTTGATTTTCCTGAACCATTTTTACCCAGTAGACCCAATCGTTCACCTGGTAAAAGTCCCATCGTCACCTTTTCTAAAATACGATGATCACCATAACCCGCAGCTACTTTTGTCAATCGCAACAAAGGGCTTGGCACTTGCTCTGGATTCTTAAAAGCAAAAGAAAAGGGACAATCCACATGCGCGGGCGTAATCATTTGCATTCGTTCCAAGGCTTTGATTCGACTTTGTGCTTGCTTGGCTTTGCTCGCCTTTGCCCGAAAACGGCGAATATAATCCTGCATGTGTTCCACTTCGCGCTGTTGCTTTTCATAGGATGATTGTTGCAATGCCATTTTTTCTGCGCGCATACGCTCAAAATCACTGTAGTTGCCTGTATAAAGGGTGATTTCTTGACGTTCAATATGGGCAATGAGTTTGATGGTTCGATCCAAAAAATCACGGTCATGAGAAATGAGTAATAAAGCACCTTGATAGTGTTGCAACCAAGTTTCTAACCAAATCACCGCTTCCAAATCCAAATGATTGGTGGGTTCATCCAATAACAAAACATCAGAGCGGCACATCAAGGCTTGCGCTAAATTCAAACGCATCCGCCAGCCGCCTGAGAAACTGGCAACGTCCTGTTCTTCTTGCCCGACCTTGAAACCCAAGCCATGCATCAAGCGTCCTGCTCTTGCATGGGCAGCATAACCATCAATTTGCGCCATGCGCTCATGCAACTGTGTTAAACGTATGCCATCATCCTTTTTTTCTGCCTTTATAATCGCGTGTTGTAAGGATTCGAGTTCGGCATCACCTTGCATTACATAAGCAATCGCAGGCATCGCCAAGGCAGGTGTTTCCTGTGCGACATGGGCAAGAGTGATGTTTTTCTGCATGGAAAACTGACCCGTATCTTCTTCCAATCCCCCCCCCGAATGAGAGAAAATAACGACGATTTGCCAGTCCCATTCGCGCCAGTTAAACCTATTTTATCACTGGCATGAATCACCCATGTCATATCTTTGAACAGAAGTTTTGTGCCATGCCTTAAGCTAACTTGATTGAAATATATCATGTGCGTCCTGAACCTGCTCTTGGCGATGTTCGGGGTTCAATTTGATGAATCTCATCACCACGCAACACCAGTTCATAGTCACAGCCCTTACAACGGCTGCCAAAACCTGAAAATGGAAACACCTTTAAGCGTTGACAGCCTGGGCAATGCCCTTGCTTGGCTTTAAAGGGCAGCCAAAACAAACAAATACCAATGATAATAAAGGAAAATATACCCGTTAATGGCATAAAGAAGCTTAACAACAGCGACAAGCCCCATAATGGAAGTGATAAGGCAATGATACGAAAAGGTGCAGGTTTAGCTGGCGAAATAGCAAGTGTGTCTTGTGACATGTTTCCTCGTTCTTTTATATGTTTTGCGTATGTGATATGCGATACTGTCCAAACATTTGCTGCCCCTTCACATCCAAATAAAGAGAAGATAATTCACAAGAAACAGGTGACATATTACCTTGCAAGATGGTGTGAAAAGCATCATGCCCCAATAAGGATAAGTGTGTTGTTAAAAACATGCGATTCAATACACCTGCCATAAGCAACGTTTGATGAACTTGAGGACCAGCAATCATATAAGCACTGCGATAACCTTTTTCAATCAAATGCTGTTTAAGCTTCACACCTTCAACGCTGTTTTCTCCTGCAATGAGAATACCCACACCGATAGCTTGCAATGCTTTCTTTTGAGTCGTATTTGCACGCGATGTTGTCACAACCCAAACCTTTCGATCCGATAAGCTCGCAAGGATATCCAAAGGAATATCCAAGCTGGCTGATACAATCATAACATCGGGTTGTGGAGCAAGACCTTCTTTTTCACGCCAATGCCGCAAATCCTCATAATCTTCACCCATCCCCACGGGTAATAAATCTTGAGCGCAACCTTTGGCTAACTGCCTAAAATAGCGTGCCGAGGTCAACATAATATCTGCTTGTGCTGCCAACTCTTGGTACAAACGCCAATCTCGCGTATTGGCAATACACGCAGGTACGGAAAATTCGTTCGTATTGCCTTCATACACAGCAATACGACCATCCAGTGAGGTTATATAGTTACTATAAATACATACATCATGCTCTAATGCTTGTCTGTGTAATTGATAGGAAAGGTACAATCCTTCAATCGGTTTTGATGCCTCTTCTTTAGGGTATAAGCATAATAACTCGTCCATTTAAAATAACCCTAAACTTCCCCCAGACTTCTTCTCAAGTTTACGAATATTGGATGAAGCTTCTTTGGCTTGCTTGCTACTTGGGTATTGCTCAATCACCCTCTGATATGTCTTGATCGCTTCGGACTTCTGTTTAAGCTTTTTATTGTATATATTACCAATATTGAGTAATTTTTCAGGTGCCAATGCATTGTCAGAATAATCCCGAATAATCTGCTCATCAATGGCTATCACAAGGGCATAGTCACGCATCGAAGATGAAGCAATGTTTTCAGCTTCTTGCAAAGCTTTGATACCATCATCACCCGAAAATATATCTGATAATTTACGATAAGCTTCAACAGCTTTTGAATACTCTTTGGTTTTCTTTGAATAAATTTCACCCAGCATTTGTAAGGCTTCTTTCCCTATGGGATCATCCGCATATTTTTCTACGGCTGTATTCAAAGTTAACAGTGCTTCTTGATACAAACGTAAATGTTGACTCTGGGTTAATGCCAATTTGATATAGGATTGTTTGGCAACATCCGAACGTGAAAATTGTTCGATGACCTGTTGATAACTCAGCACAGCATCTTCATAGTCTTTTAGACCTGTACGTTGAATCTCACCAATAGAAAATAATGCATTGGGGCGCAATGAACTTTCAGGGTAAACAGTGAGCAAACTGCGATAATGATAAATACCTACATGGTAATTTTTACCAGCATGTGCGGCTAAAATATTTTGCACCACATCACCTTTAACATAATCAGGATAACGCACCAAAAAACGTGAACAAGCAGCTTCAATCACGGGGTTAAAATCCTTATCATCAATGGACGATATAGCTGATAATAACGCAAACAAACGGTCACTTTGTTTGCCCATGCTTAAAAAATCTGTACTTAATACAAGATCAAGTGTGGGTTTATAATATTTCAGTGAACCTGCCAATAACCCTTGCAAACCTTTACGTGATGCTTTTTCATAACGTGAATTTGGGTACGCCGATATAATGGTTAGAAAATCCATGGCTAAATCTTCATCTTGATCCATGCGATTATGCAAGATTGCTTTCAATTGCACAGCTTCAACGGATAAAGATTTTTGACCATAAACCTTCATATAATCATTTAAGTCATTGAGAAGAGAAATTTCTAAAGGCGTTGTTGAACTACCAAACAATGAAAAAGAACTTTTCTTCACCGCTGATTTCTTTACTTCCTCTCGCATGACTGCCAAATGATCATTGGCAACTTTTGTCACATCCTTTGTATTATTCTTTAATGCTGAAGTACTGGGTATTTCCAAATCATTCGCATAAGCACTTCCTATAAAATTCAGACATAGCAACATCACAACGAACAAACGCATTTTTTCTCCCAACAAGCTTTCAAGCTTTGTTTTTTATTTTCATACGCTGACAATATAAACTTTATATTCACATCAAAAGCAGGAAATCATATTCTACTTTTTATTCAAACACAAAGAGAAATAGAATACTTTCCAATCCATGACAACATCCAAAGGATAAATTATTTCACACTCGCAATAAAAGCTTGTACATCTTTTGTCATAGGGTGTTTGGGATATTTTTTCACAAAATTTTTCAAATATGACAAACTTTTTTTCTGGTCTCCTTGCTGATCATAACATGCTGCAAGCGCCAGTAATCCATTGGACTGAATACTTTGAAAAGATGATGTTTCCACCAGACCTATCAACTCACGCGTACCTTCGTTCACATCGCCCTTTTCACATAAGCCACCTGCTGTTTCAAACGATTTCATATCACTTTGAAAAACAGGATCTGATGCCAAATCTTGTTCCCAATGCGGGGTTAATGCGGTTTCAGTTGTTTCAGCCCCACGCACACCAATCACTGCGGTCACATGGTGGTTTGCATTGGTATTTCGCCTTGGCATAATGGTTTTCATTTTCCCCCATAGCAAGTGAAAAAAACCATGTTCACGCTGCTGTTCTTGGTGCCATTGGTCTGCTGCTATTGCACCCGTTGACCAACTACAGATGATACTCATAAGTGAAATGACTGTGATCATTTTGATTGTATTTTTCATGCTTCACCTCTCATATTCTCATTAACCCGCTAACAAGGATCCAAGCTCACGGTAACGTGTTTTAACGCTTGTATCTATACTTATAGCATTTTTAAAAACTTTCACAGCATATTTTACATCACCATGCTGATAATAACTCATGGCAATATTCACCAATACATTTGCATTGTTGGGCATTAATGCTGCTGCTTCTTGATAGTATTCAATCGCTTTATTGTAGTTTTTTAATAAATAATAAGCATTTCCTAAATTATTAAGTGCTGCACTGTTTCGTTTATCCATCCCAATAATGCCTTCAAAACCATGGATAGCATCTTCATATAAACCATTTTTAGCATAAATAATGGCTATTTGCATCTGGGCTTCAATATTTCCAGCATCAAATGCTAACATGTTTTGATAAGGTGCAATCAAACGCCCCACAGCCTTCAAAAGAAGTATATGACTTTCACGCTTAATCAGGGTGCTTACAAGCTTTTGATCGGGAGCTTGAACTTTAAAATTTGCAGGTGGCAATGTGACAGGGTTAACAGTTTGCCAAATTTTATGCATATAAAGAGGTTTTAGCCTACCATCTTTACTATAGCGTTGGAATTTTTTTGCGCCTTCAACCCAAGCTTCAGAGAATGTTGCACCAACCAAAGTTGCTTCAATAGGAATCCAGACCTTACCATCCACAATGGCCAATAAATCATCTTGCGTACTGATCAATTGCTTCTGATCTTCTGGCAAGCCTGTATTAAACATCATCAACAAATGTCCTGGTACATCCAATAGGGCAGTCTCAATACCAAGGTTTTCCAAAGATGCTGCCATGAGAACAGATAAATCATCACAATCACCACTTTTAACACGCAATGTTTCACGTGGATACTGCACTGTATCCGCCTGTGTTTTACTCAATTTATCATAAGGGTTATTGGGATCAATCAAATACTTCATATTCATCGCATGAAATACTTCAAAAATAGTCATTGCCTTCGAAATACGATCGTTTAATAAATTTTTCTTTGGTTTATATTGATTCACCATTTGACGAATGTAGACATTCAACACTTGGTCTTTGGGCGTTACAAAAGCCCCCACCATATCAGTATGGTTCCAAACAATAGCATTGCGTCCATACATCGTAATGGGCTGATTTAATTTTTCAACATGAGAAGATCCACTCAAAAAATACTCCGCAGATACTTCCGTCTGTAAACCTGTGTTTTCATCAATCTCCAACACTTTATTATTCAATGATGCCTTCAAATCAACAGTCACACTTTTACCTGCTGGCAAAACATCCACCACATACGTACTTGGGAAATCCATATATTCTTTAATTTGGAAACTTACTTTGATATTTTGAAAATCAATACCTGAACTGTTTTTCAAGGTCACGTGCCCCAAGGGTTCGCTGGCGTATTGTTTGTACAGTGCCGCAAATGCAGGCTTAAATTTCAAATCCACAAGCTTAGGTCCAACGACCCCACCCCCTGAGGATTCCACTTTTTTCTTTTGCAGGTACGTTAAATTTAACTTTTGACGATATTGCTTATTATTACTTTCCAATGTCGTTGCTTCGGTAAAAGCAGCAATGGCCTTCTCGAACATCTGACGTGCCAAGTAAATATCACCCAACATCGCATGCGGTGCCCCCAAAGTCGGTGCAATAGTCATGGCCTGTTCAGCCATTTTTTCCGCTTGGTCATACATGTGATTCGCCATATAAGCACGCGCCAACTGGAGTTGCAGTTGTTCATTGTTATTATCGAAATGAATTGCTCGTTGTAATGTATCAATACTTTCTGAAACTCGCCCTTGCATAGACTGGGCATTTGCCAAAATACTCAGGGCTAATGTATGATTGTTTTTCACAGATAGCACATTATTTACTTGCTCTTCTGCAAGGTTTGGACGGTTTAGATTCAAATAAGCCTGTGCCAACCCCAACTCAACTTCAATATTCTTAGGCTCCAGTTTCAAAGCATTTGCAAACGTTTTTTGCGCACATACTGCATTGTTTTCTGCCCTACAAAGCGTACCCAAACGAACATACAATGAAACCTTCTTAGGTTTAATGTTGATTGCATGATTTAAAGCAGACTGTTCATTTAAAAAATCTTTTTGACCGTGGTAAGCATCCGCCAGTGCCAACCAAACTTCCAAACGCTGTCCATCTGATTTTTCAGCCTTTAATAAGAGAGCCAAGGCACGATCATTTTTGCCTTCTTTTAAGGCCACACGACCCAATACATAGTTGGCCATACCTCGCAATTCAGCAATCGATGCCATTGCAATCGCAGCTTGACGCGCAGCAGGTAAGTTATTTGTCGTAATATAAATACCCGACAATAAAATATGTGCTTGCTGGTTATTTGCATCGTGGTCAATCGCAGCTTGATAGCTATGTGCTGCGCTTGCCCACTGCTGCTTCGCTTCATAAGCCTGTCCAATCAGCAACCAACTTTGAGAGTCATCACCCGCTTGACGCTCTGCTTCCTGCAAAGCGATGATACTCTGATTATCCGCACCAATATCATCGTACACTTTCGACAATTCAAGGTTCCAATATGCTGTTTTTGGTTCCAGTTTAGAAGCTTCTTGCAAACACCCAATGGCTCCCAAACTATCATCCAAGAAGCGCAATGTTTGCGCGCATAAAGCAAATGTTTTGGCATTGGCAAGCTTATGATTCATCGCCTGATCTATCACCAGCTTAGCTTGCAACCATGCTTGACTTTGAATCAATGCCTCTGCTTGCAAGTTATACGCCCGCGTTTTTGCATGGGGAAAAGTTGCCAACCTAGCAAACATTTTCGCTGCTTCTTTTAGCTCACCCAAAGCAATCAAGGTGCGCCCCAAATACTCCACTGCGCCCAAGTGTTTGCTATTTTCATTCAATGCTTGTTGAAAATATTGTTTGGCTGCTATGTAATCTTGACGCTGATAAAGTGTTAACCCTTGTTGAAAGGCATCTTCAAACCACACCGATGGCTTACTATGTTTTCCATAAGCACTCACAGCAACAATACGATATTTTTCAGCACCCTTTCGAGGTAATATAAGGAATGGTTTCACGACCTCAGTCAATGGTTTTTTCTCAACCTGACCATTATCATCAGCAAAAACTTGATAACGTCCCATAAAACTTTCAGATGGTTTTTTCCAAGACAAAGATACCCGATTGACATCCCCACCCAAATGCATATTGGACACAGCATCAGGCACTCTTAGCATTAAAAATGTATGCCGCGCTTTTTTATTGGGATCCATCACCGCAATCAACTCATCATTGCCAGGAATAGGGTTGAAGATCCAAGGATCCGAGGAGGATGAAAAGAATGTGTGCTTCAACACACCAAAGGTATCGGCTGCCAATCCCGTCAACAAACGAACGGCACCATTGGCAGCACCCAACACACCATCAATCGGTGTATTTGTTTTCGGAAAAACTTTACCGATCCAATGACTATCAACACCCGCTTGAGCTTGAATATGCAACGGTGAAAAACGAAATACTGGATAGCCATTTCGATACACACGAATCAATTTGTCATTATTTTTTGTCGAACCTAAAACATACAATACATCATTCTGATCCAACATTAAATCATCAATAGCCACCAAAAAGTCAGGACTTTTCTTATTGTTCTCACCTAGAACATCGGTCACATCACCTTGCTGATTCAAAACGTATATTAACCCAACCCCCTGATCAGCCACATACACCTGTTCTTTGGAATCTACAGCAATGGCAACGGGTTCTTTCAGTTGAATATCTCCATTTTTACCGTTACCCATTTCCTTAAAAAACACACCATTACGACTAAATACTTCAATGCGATGGTTGCCTGTATCTGCAACATAAATTCGACCTGCTACAGCCAAATCGGTTGCTTTTGAAAATTCACCTTTTTTACTGCCATGTTTACCTATTGAGAATTGGAAGACACCCGTCCGATTAAATATTTTAATGTTTTGTTTATCGAGGATTAGCAGCATATTTTGATTAAAAGATGCCCGTTTGGGTGTTTTAAATTTAGCTTTCAATACTTTTTGTTCTTTGCCTTCTAAATTTAAAATTCTAACACTATTTTCATCATCATTGAGGCAAAGAATACTATCTTTTGTATAAATATACGAAATAGAACAGACCGTTTTTAATACAGAAGATTTTTGCACACTCATTAAATCCGCATGCAATGGCGTGACTTTGGATACATAGTCGGTTTGAAACACTTCAACTTTTTTATTTTTACTATCTGCAATAAACAGTTTTTTTGAAGCATCATCAAATTCAAGGCTTTGAACCGCATCAAACTGCCCGCGTCCCTGCCCCTTGGTACCAAAAGAATCCAGTAATTTACCCTTTTCCCAATCTAAAAAAATAATCTTTCCAGAAGTTTTGTCTTGCAAAATCAAACGACCATCTAGAGTTACGTCCAAGGCTTGCAACTTAGGTTTTTTCGGAAAATACATCTGAATATTCACAGATGCCATTTGTTTTAAAAGCTCACCTTTGGAAGAATAAATGGAGATCCGACTTCCTTGACCATTATCCAACACATAAACACGATCCCATTGATCCACTGCGATTTGAAAAGGGTTGGTTAAATTCAGACCTTTTTCAGCACTTGTATCACCAAATGAAAATAAGAATACACCATCAGGGGAAAAAACGGATACACGTTGTGCGCCACGTTCAACAATATAAATGCGTCCTTGCTGTGAATATACAAGATCAACAGGTTGAGAAAGTTCGCCTTCTTGCTCACCCTTATGCCCAATCGCAACCAATACTTGACCCGATTCATTCACAATTGTCCAACGATTTTCCTTACGGTTCACAAGTAAGGTTCTATTCAACGGTAAAGCAGCCACAGCACTGATACCTTTGACATCAAAAACCTTACCTTTACCCGTGAGTAAATATTGATGCTGGAGTTGATAGTTCTTTAAACCAATCATAGCCAAACTTTTTTGTGTTGATAATAACAGTTGATTTGAAGATATGGATATATCTTGTACATCTGAAAAATCGACACCATCCACACTCTGGGCATCAATAGTGCGTTCAAACACCACCTTGGCTGATAGGTTTTGCATGCCAAAAAAAATCGATAGAAGTCCACCCAATACATAGTGAATCCACATCATTTTTCTTACTTTATTCATATCTTCATATCCTATATACCCACAATCTTATCCAAGAATGGGCAGACTCTAACTTCATGATGTCATGTCAAAATATTTCACATTTGACATCTTCTCTGCCATGAATGGCGTGAATCCCTACTACGCTGCGCAAGGGTAGTCTCACTGTGGGTTGCCAACCAACAATCCATCCAGAGACTAACACGGCATAATGCTGCTGCTAAAGCTCGGTTAAGCGGGATCCCATCGCACAGTCATGAAAATGAAAAGATACACATCATTTCATCTTTTGCGAGGGGGACGAAGGGGGCGAAGTCCTGAAAGGATTTCCGACTTGAACGCCTTGTTCTCCCGCGCAGCGGGAGAAAGCCGTATTGCCTTATCTATGTAGGCAACTAACTTATATATTTATATCACATCTGGCAGTGTCAGTATTTCCACACCATCACCTGTGACCAGCAAAGTATGTTCAAACTGTGCTGACAATGATTTATCACGCGTCACAACCGTCCATTTATCGCCCAACACTTTGACTGCTGCCTTACCAATATTCACCATCGGTTCAATGGTAAACACCATACCTTGCTTCAACACCATACCTGTATTTGCCTTACCATAATGCAATACTTGTGGATCTTCATGAAACACCCGACCAATACCATGCCCACAATATTCACGCACCACACCACATTTTTCCCCTTCCACATATTGTTGAATAATATACCCAATATCACCCAAAGTCGCACCTGGCTTAACCACAGACATACCCAATTCCAATGCTTTACGTGCCACCTCTGTTACTTTTTTTGTGCGAATTTTAGGTTCACCGACATAAAATGTTTTACTCGTATCCCCATGCCAACCATTGATGATACTGGTGACATCCACATTGATAATATCGCCATTTTTCAATTGTTTATCCGATGGAATACCATGGCATACCACGTGGTTCACCGATGTACATACAGACTTCGGAAACCCATGATAATTAAGCGGAGCAGGAATCGCGCCATGTTTGATGGTATAGTCATGCACAATTTCATTGATTTCATTGGTGGTGATACCAGGCTGAATATATGCCTCAATCATCACCAAAGTATTGGCTGCGTGATGACATGCAGGACGCATTTGTTCAATTTCTTGCGGAGTTTTGATGTTAACCATGTATCTTTTTTTACCTTCCATATAAGTTTGCGAGGAGGCGAAAGCTGTCCTAATTTCGCTTAAAAATCATCCACAGGAGCAACCATGCGTCTATATTTGGTTCAACATGCCGCTGCAACATCCAAAGAAGAAGGTTCCACACGACCGCTCACACCACAAGGCAGGGAAGATATTGTACGAACAGGTGGCTTCTTAAGTCTATTTGAACGCCCTAAACCAACCCATATCATTCATTCTGATAAATTACGCAGCCAACAAACCGCGCAAATGCTTGCCGAAGCTTGGGGCTGTCAAGGTATTGAAAAAAACTTGGATTTATCTCCGCGCTCTGACCCAAATATATGGGCCAAACGTTTGATTGAAATCCATGAAGACACACTATTGGTAGGACACCTACCACATCTACAACATTTGGCAGCTATTTTACTCTGTCAAAATGCCAAACGGAAAGTCATACAGTTTCGCAATGGAGGCATTACATGCTTGGAACGCGAGGAAAATAATTGGAGCCTTATCTGGCAAGTCTATCCGCAACTTTTTTATCCACAGGATTAAAATTTTGGCGAACTTGAGCCCATGTGTTGCGTACAATTCTGTCCACCATAAGATGCCCCAATGACTGAACCTCCCAAGCCTAGCCTCCAAGAAGCTTATCATTATTGCCAAGATCTAGCCTCTCAACATTATGAGAATTTCCCGACTGCTTCCAGGCTTATTCATGCAAGCTTGCGCCCTGCTGTGGCGGCGATTTATGCCTTTGCACGTACTGCCGATGACATTGCTGATGAAGGCATTGCACCACCAGAGGAACGACTGCAAGCACTGGATGATTGGGAATATCTACTTGATACACTGCCTCAAAATTTTGAACATCAATGTATTCACATTGCTTTAAACGATGCCATCCAACGTTTTCAACTGCCTGTGCAAGCGTTGCGCGATTTATTAACCGCCTTTCGCATGGACTGCCGTATTCAATCGTATCATCAAGAGAGTGAACTGATGCAATACTGCCAGTATTCTGCCAATCCTGTGGGGCGATTGATGTTAGCCTTACACGGCATCCATGATGCTAAAGCTTTGCAAGCCTCTGATGCAATTTGTACTGCCTTACAACTCACTAATTTTTGGCAAGATTTTTCAATCGACCATCCAAAAGGACGTTGTTATTTGCCTGAATCGTGGTTGCAACCCCATAAACTCACGGCGCATCAATTCATCAAGGGGGATGTGGATATTACACAAGCTCAGATTTCCATTCAACATGCCTTTGATGTTACGGCATCCTTATTTCATCAAGGACGAGAGCTTTTCCCCATGTTACCTTTTCGTTTGCGCTTACAAATCGTTGCCACATGGCATGGTGGTATGAGTATACTAAAAGCCAGCCAAGCATTGGATAACCCTTTAAGCACCCGTCCAAAACTTCATAAAAAAGGCTGGCTTATCATGATTCCTAAAATATTTTGGGATACACTCTTTCCCCACAAGGCAAGTGCATGACCCCTCAAGATTACTGTCAACAACGTACCCGTGATTCAGGCTCATCGTTTTATTATGCGTTTAATTTTTTACCCGACATCAAACGTCGAGGCATGATGGCATTGTATGCCTTTTGTCGTGAAGTCGATGATGTTGCCGATGAAATCGAAGACCAACAAGAAGCTTTGCAACAGATCCAGCAATGGCGTGATGAAATACACGCCGTCTTTCATGCCGAGCCAAAACACGCCGTAGGTAAAGAATTACAATGGGCATGCCAACATTTCGCTTGGGATGAAGAGTTGTTTTATGAATTGATGGATGGCATGTTGACGGACATTTCATGCAAACCTTTTATTAAAGCCAGTGATTTAAGTCTTTATTGCTACCGTGTGGCAGGTGTTGTGGGGTTGTTGAGTATTGAAGTTTTTGGCTATCAACATCGTCAATCACGTCAGTTTGCCAGCTCTCTCGGTGAGGCTCTGCAACTCACCAATATTTTGCGTGATATTCCCGAAGATATGCAACGTGAACGTATTTATTTACCCCAACACATTCGCGCCCAATATCATGTGAGTGACCAAGATTTATATGAAGGCAAGATGACCCCTGAGATACAATCATTACTGCATCATTATGAACAAAAGGCAGAGCAAGCCTATCAGCAGGCCTTGAGCAGCTTACCGCTTGAAGATCGGATGAGTTTACGCCCATCCATCATCATGGCTGCCATTTATCATGCCCAATTTCAAAACATGAAAAGCTTTGATTTTGATGTTTGGCAACATTCAGGACGCATATCATCATGGCAAAAGATTCGTATTGCTTGGCGTATGTGGCGTTATGAAAAAAAATATGCGCGCAGCCAAGATGCACAACGTTATCCCCTGAAGTGGGATGTAACGTGACACAGCATAAGCTTGCAGTGATTGGCGGCGGTCTTACAGGTTTAACGGCTGCCATTCGTGCCGCTCAAAAGGGGTATGCCGTTGATTTATACGAAGCCGCCCCCGCTTTGGGTGGTCGAACACGTTCTTTTTTTCATGCGCCCACGCAAACATGGGTGGATAAC
>NVWS02000131.1 GCA_002746295.2 Zetaproteobacteria bacterium | reverse complement strand
TGAGTGAGCAGGCTCGCCATTTCACACTCCCGAAATAGGTTCGCTTTACTGCGGACTGCCATTTTGCATCCAGTTGCTCTCCACCCCACCTCACGATGACGCAGTTACTTTCAGCTACGAGGTCTATGGCATACCTCGATGCGGGCTTAAACCACACTTATTGCGACCATTCACGAGCGCACTCATCCCCGAATGCTTGTGTCGGGGATCTCTTGTAAAGACCCAAATCACCAAGAACAACCCCAAAACGTGTACACCTTATGAAAAGCATGGGGGTAGTCAGAAAGAATTATAACTTGCTAATATAATGAAATTATACCATCATTCGTCGCATGCAAGCTATTCCACAAGATAAAATCCGCGCTGCCAGCGAAGGTCTTCGTGCCATTGCTCATGAACTCCGTTTGAGTGTGTTGTGTCATTTATTGAATGGTTCGATGTGTGTGGCAGAGTTGATGGAAGCAACAGGCGCATCACAATCCAATTTATCACAACACCTAGCCAAAATGCGTTTGCTTGGTATTGTGAACAATGAAAAAAAAGGGCAGCAGGTTTATTATCACATTGCCAACCCTGCATTCGCTGAATTGGTGCATGTCCTAAAAACCATTTATTGCCCTGATATGTGTGAATCTTCATCACTTCCTGCGAATACGGCACTTTTGAAGGAGTATTGAACTGTGTTTTTTTTATCCAATATATTAAAAAATCGTTATATTCTAATTCTATCGTTGTTATCCCCAACGCTTGCTTACAGCAATGAAACATTAAGTTTGCAAGACAGTGTGCATCAAATGTTACAACATAACCTTCAACTCAAATCAGCAGCCGAACGTGTTGAAAGCATGCGTAGTCAAGTAGATGTCACGAAAGCTTATGCCATGCCCAATATCAATATTTCAACAGCTTGGCGTTACACCAACGACCCTTTGGAAGTCTTTGGTAATAAGTTAAGCCAACAATCTGTCCGTACCACCGATTTTATACCGAACACTTTGAACCACCCTTCTTTTCAACAAAACTACCAAACCCGTTTGGGGCTAAGTTTTCCCCTTTTTACGGGTGGTGCTTTGCAAGCAGCAACATCCCAAGCCGAAGCACAGGCTGAATCATCGGCATTGATGTTTGCATTTCAGAAGCAACAACGCATCTATCAAACTATTGCCATGTATTTACAAGCACGCCAAGCGCGCGATCAACAAGTGGTGCAAGAAAAATCTGTACAAGTGGCAACAAAACGTTGGAAGGATGTGCAGGCTTTACAAATCAAAGGCATGTCGCTGATGAGTGATGTCATGCACGCCCATGTGTATGTGTTGCAACGCCAACAAATGTTGGCTCAAGCCAATAATGATGGATACAACACCCAAGAAAGATTATCGCTTATCATGGGCAATCATCAAAATTTACAAACCGTTTCTTTGGCATCGCCGCGTATTCATGCTCCGATTAAATCACTGGATCAATTGTTACAAAAAGCACCTGACATGCGTTTGGATTTTAAAGCCATGCAGCAACAAATGAGCATGGCAGAAGCGCGCCAATATGAACTAAAAAGCACCGATTTACCCAAGGTTAACCTTGTCGCTGCCCAAACATGGAACAGTGCCAATCCAAATATCCAACATGGCAATAGTACAGTGGGTATTACTGTGAGTATGAACCTGTGGGACGGTGGTGCGGATCATGCTCAACAACGTGGTGCAGCAAGAAAAACAAGTCAGCTTGCATGGCAAATTCATGACAAAAAACAACATATTCAACAAGAAATCAAACAAGCTTATCGTGCATTTACTTTAGCACAGCAACATATTCAACGACAGCAAGAAGCGGCCAAACAAACGCAAGAAGCTCTGCGCATTCAATCCTTACGCTATCAACAAGGCTTAGAAACCACATCCAATCTGCTTCGCGCCCAGTTGGCATCCGATCAGGCTGAGGTTTCTACGATTCAAGCCACCTATGATGTGATTCTTGCCAAAGCTGCATTACTTCTTGCAGCAGGTTTATTAAATGAGGGAGTTGTTCAATGAGAACCAGCAAAACATATTCATTCAATCGTCCAAGTTATTGGGCTTTCATTGTCTTATTAAGCTTGACAGCTTGTGGAGATAAAGAAGCTGAAACACGTCATGTTAAGCATGTGACCACACAAGTTTCTCATCATTTGAAGATCAGCTTACAAGATGTTACCACGCATTATATTACCAGTGGCACGGTAGCATCGGATCACCGTGTATCCATCAGTAGTCGTTTATCAGGTTATATCCGTGATATGAAGGTGCGTGAGGGTGATAAGGTGAAGGCAGGGCAAGTCTTATTACATATTGATCCTGTGCATGCCAAACAAGCCTTGGTTCAAGCCAAAGCGGATTTACGTAATGCGCGTGCAGATATGACACGTTATCAAAGCCTGTTAAAACAAGGCGCGGTGACATCACAACAATTTGATACCGTAAAATTACGCTACGATGTTGCCAAGTCTCAAGTGAAACAAGCCAAGCATGAGTTGAGTTATGCCAAGGTTTTATCGCCAGTGAATGGTGTGGTGGTTGAAAAACGGATGGCGCAAGGTGATTTGGCATCCGCAGGCATGCCTATTTTAACCTTAGAAGATCCGAGTAGTTTGTTGGTGCAAACCTATGTATCGGAACAATATGTTGGAAAAATTCATGAAGGCGACCGTGTGGATGTTGTGATTGCATCCTTAAATCAGAATTTTCAAGGTGTCGTGCGTCAAGTCGTACAAGCGGCTGACCCCATATCCCATCAATTTTTAGTGAAAATATCGTTACCATCCATGGTGGATATTCACCCAGGTATGTATGCACAAACAGGTTTTCAAACGGGGGTTCGTCAAACCTTGTTGATACCAAAATCTGCTATTGTGAGTCAACAGGGCTTACATGCTGTGTATGTGAAAGATGCTCAATCCATCGTCCATTATCGTTTGATTCGTATGGGACAAAAAATAGCTGGACAATGGGAAGTATTGGCAGGTTTGCATGATGGCGATACCATTGTTTGGGGTGGACAACCCGCACTTAAAACAGGTATGAAGGTTCAACCATGAGTGACCGCAACGAACAAGAAGTACCGCTCAATATTGCAGGCAAGCTGGGTAAGTTTGCCATGCAAAGCAATCTCACTCCGATGATTAGTCTATTGATTTTTCTCATGGGTGCATTGGCGTTGATGGTGACACCGCGTGAAGAAAATCCTCAAATTGATGTGCCTGCGGCGAATGTGATTGTATACATGCAAGGGGCAAGCCCTGAAGAAGTGCAAAATCTTATTGTGCGACCGCTTGAACGTGTGTTGCGTGAAATGACGGGTGTGAAACATACCTATGGCACGGCCATGAATTCGATGGGTGTCGTCACTGTGATGTTCAAGGTGGGGGCAGATAAAGAAACCAGTCTGGTCAAACTGTATGATAGGATCATGCACAATTTGGATCGTTTACCCGCAGGTGCATCACAACCCATGATTAAACCGATGGATGTGGATGATGTTCCTGTTTCAGTGGTCACACTTTCATCCAAAACCATGGATGGTTTGGCGTTAAAACGCTTGGCAGAACGTGTTCGAGATCAATTATCACCATTACCCAATGTGTCAGTGGCCGATATTATTGGCGGTCAAGATCATGATATTCGTATTCAAATTGACCCATCCAAAATGGCAGCTTATGGCATCCCATTGGATCGTTTACATCAAACCTTACAAGCCTCTAACCGTGGTGGTGATGTGGGTGCATTGGTGGGTAGCAATCAGGTCATTAAAATTTGGCTGAATGGATTCTTAAAAACAGCACAAGAAGTCGGGCAATTGGTGGTGGGTTCATGGCAAGGTAAAGCCATTTATTTGCGTGATATTGCCAGCATTGTCGATGGTCAAACCGAAGCCAACCAACTGCATCGCATTGCTTTGGGTGGTGCTGTACAACAAGGTGCAGGTGAGCCTGAAATACCAGCTGTTTCCATTGCACTGGCAAAAAAACGCGGCAGTAACGCGGTGGTTGTCACCCAAGCGATTGCCGATCAGTTGGACTTACTGAAAGGTGATTTTATCCCCGATAATGTACATGTCACCATCACCCGTGATTCAGGCAAACGGGCTGATGATGCGGTGAATATGCTGGTCGAGCATTTGGGTATTGCCATTGCCACTGTGATTATTATTTTATTGTTGTTTTTAGGCTGGCGTGAAGCTGCGATTGTGACCATGAATATCCCGATTATTTTGTTTGTGGTGTTGGCAATCGGTTTTTTAGCCGATCAAACCATCAACCGTATCACCTTATTTGCTTTGATTCTCGCGCTCGGCTTGTTGGTCGATGATGCCATTGTGGTCATTGAAAACATTCATCGACATTTGCACCAAGGTGTGAATAATTTGTCGGATAAAGCAGCCTTGATTATTCGTGCCACCAATGAAACGGGTAAACCCACGATTATTGCGACCATTGCGGTGATTCTTGCCTTTATTCCGATGGCATTTGTCACGGGTATGATGGGACCTTATATGGCACCGATTCCGTTTAATGCACCGCTTGCTATGGCTGCATCGTTGTTGATTGCTTATGCGTTCACACCTTGGATTGCACAACGCTTTTTGCCGTGCAAAATGTCTGACCTCACCATGGAAGAAAAAGATGAACAACCCAAGGATTGGGTTCATCGTACCTATATGAAGTTAGCTGTACCACTGGTTGAAAAGCCATCCACGCGCCGTATTTTTTCGGTGATTGTGTTTGTCATGTTTGTCGGCGCGATGTTGGAGCCAGGGTGGCAATTTATACGTCCTGCTGGCATCAATGGACCTTTAACTGAAGGTGCTGTTGAATTGAAAATGTTACCCAAAGGCAATCAAAACACGTTTAATATCACACTTGATTTGGCAGAAGGTTCAACACTGGAAGAAACCGATGCATTGGCACGAGAAATCGGCAATGTGTTGCGCCAACATCCACAAGTGAAAGATTATGAAACCTTTGTAGGGCGTGGTGGACCGATTGATTTTAATGGTATTTTACGCGGTGCAGCTCTCTTTCGTGAAGCACCGCACTTGGGTGAAATTCGTGTTAATTTGGTCAATAAACATGAACGAAGCGAAAGCTCATCCGATATTGTCTTGGATTTACGCAAAATGCTTGCATCTGTTTTAGCTGCACATCCCAAGGCTTCGGTAAAATTGGTGGAAGATCCTCCAGGGCCACCTGTTCGTGCGACCTTATTGGCTGAAATTTATGGCCCTGATTACGATAAGCAGCGTGCCATTGCCCAAGCTGTGAAGAAAAGATTTTCTCAAACCTATGATGTGGTTGATATTGATGATTCCGTAGGCGCAGATCAGATTCAATATACCATTGATGTGGATAAAGAAAAAGCGGCACAACTGGGTGTTGCCACGGTACAAGTCGGAACAGCATTGCGTGATTTTTTGCAAGGTTACAATTTTGGCGCAGTCCATATGCAGAACGAACGTCATCAAGTCATGTTGCATGTGCAATTACCCCGTGATTTAAGGGCGCATATTGAGGATTTGGATCGTATTTATGTGAGTTCTCAACATGGATCCATTCCTTTATCTGCGATTGTTACAGTCACACAAACAACGGTAGCTAAACCCATGTTTAGTAAAGATGGGCATGCAGTGAGTTATGTGAGTGGCGAACCGAAACAAGGCTCGCAAGCTTATTCACTTTTGGATATGGATCAGCATTTGGATGGCAGTGAGATTATTCCAAATGTGATACTTAAAACAGGTGGTATGCATTTTGGTGCAACTTTGCCTGATGATACCTTTGGCTATCACTTGCTTTGGGATGGTGAAATGCGTTTGACTCTGGATGTATTTCGTGATTTGGGTGCAGCCTTTATTGTTGGCTTGCTGCTCATTTATTTATTGATGGTGGCATATTATGGTGGCTTTATTTTACCGATGTTAGTCATGGCACCGACTGCGCTAACGCTGATTGGTATTTTCCCAGGACATTGGATAACAGGTCAACCTTTCACAGCAACATCCATGATTGGTATGATTGCTTTGGCTGGTATTGTGGTGCGTAACTCGACCTTATTGATTGATTTTATCTTGGATTATCGAAAGCAAGGGTATGATGTGAAATCAGCCGTATTAGAGGCTGGTGCTGTTCGAGCGCGTCCGATTTTACTCACCGCATTGGCTGTGATTGCAGGTACATCCATTATGATTTCTGATCCTGTGTTTGGTGGTTTGGGGGTATCTATGGTCTTTGGCACGATTTCAGCCACGGTTTTAACCTTGTTTATTACCCCGCTGATGTATTATTTATGGCAACGTAACAAACCATCTGAAGTGACTGTTTGTAAACATTAAAAACATATAAAAAAGGAGTCGATATGACTATTCAACGAGCCATTCGTATCATCGCAGGAAGCTTTATTGTATTATCGGTATGTTTATCATCATTGTACAATGGGGTGAACTTATCTGAACCGACTTGGCTATGGCTTACATTGTTTGTGGGCATCAACCTCTTTCAATCAGGCTTCACACAATGGTGTTTGATGGAAAAAATTCTCTCTAAATTGGGTTTGAAACACGGTTAAGGGACACAGTTAGTAAGCGCAAGGTGATTTGTCCTCCCCCTCTCCTATGCGATGATCCTTGCGCTTGCTTTATAAATATTTAAAAAGGAGTTTACATGGACTGGATCCAACAAAATATTGTAAATATGATGATTGGAACCCTTATTTTTTGGCTGCTTTGGAAGCGTTTCATTGCGCCAAAATTATCAGGTGTAAAAAGTATATCAGCGACTGATTATCATCAGTTCCGTAACGAAGCGCATACCTTGCTTGATGTACGTTCGGATAGTGAATGGCAATCTGGACACCCCAGTACAGCCATTCATATCGAACTAGGGCAAATCAACCAACGTATGGATGAACTCAGCAAAGATAAAGCATTGGTGGTGATTTGTGCTTCAGGTAACCGTTCGGCGATGGCTGCAACCAAACTTGCCAATGCTGGGTTTGAACCTGTATATAATTTTTCGGGTGGTATGGGTTCATGGCAAGGTGCTGGCTTACCTGTGAAGCAAGGGCGTTAAAATATTGAATACAATGATAAAAAAAGGAGATATGATGCATACTATCAAACATTTAGGCATGCTTACATTACTATTATTGCCGATGCTAGCCACAGCCTGTGGTGTGGGGCCGCAAACCCCAGAAGGCTATGAAAATACACCTGTGAAACATGCGTATGAACACTGGCAACAAGGTGAAAAATCTCCGATTCCCTTTATGTTTTTGGATGTACGCACACCAGAAGAATATGCAGAAGGTCATGTCAAAGGCGCAGTATTGATTCCAGTGCAAACATTGGCAGAACGTATGGCAGAAGTTCCCAAAGACAAACAAGTCTATGTCTATTGTCATTCGGGTGTACGCTCCGCACGCGCATCAACCATGTTAGCGAAACACGGCTTTACAAATATTGAAAATGTTGTGGGTGGTATTGTGGCTTGGAAAAAACAGCATTACCCAGTGGTGAAATAATGAAACAGATCAGTGTGAAGGATTTATATCCTAAATGGTTATCGGCGAAAGATGGTGGCGAACCTTGTACCATCATTGATGTACGGGAAGTCGGTGAGTATATACAATCTCATGTTCCGAATGTTGCATTGATTGTTTTGAATACCGTACCCAATCGTAGCGACGAATTCCCCTCAAAAGGTGAGGTCTATGTGATCTGTCGATCAGGTGGTCGCTCGGCTCAAGCGATTCAATTTTTGGAACAAAACTATGGACATCAAAACCTCATCAATGTAACAGGTGGTACGATGGCATGGATGGAAGCAAACTATCCCATTGAACAAGGAGAATAATATGAGTGACTATGGTATGAGATGTATTTTTAATGGTAGTGTTGAAGAAGCTGAGACGAAGATTACCGAGGCTTTAAAAGATGTGGGTTTTGGTATTTTAACCCGTATTGATGTGGCTGAAACTCTGAAGAAGAAAATAGATGTGAGTCGGAAGCCTTATATTATTTTGGGAGCATGCAACCCTAAACTTGCCAACCAAGCGTTGCAGTTGGAACCTGAATTGGGCTTGATGTTACCTTGCAATGTGATTGTTTATAGCAACGAACAGGATGAAACTGTGGTATCCGTTATCAATCCTGAAGCGATGGTTGGCATGATTGATAACGCCGATCTTCAATGCTTGGTCAATGAGGCCAAACCACTGTTGCAACAAGCTTTGGATGCCATCCAATAGCCATGCATTGGATACATCGCTTTCCCGAATTGGATCAGCTTGGGAACCAAGGCTTACGCCAAGAGATTCAGCAGCAGAAAATTTTGCATGCACCCAAGAGTCACCATCTTTTTCGGGAAGGCGATGCTTGCCGTGGTTATGTCCTGTTATTGGCAGGCAGCATGAGAGTCTATAAAATAGATAGTGAAGGTCGCGAAATATTACTCTACCGTGTTCAGGCTGGGCAAAGCTGCATGTTGACCACCACATGTTTGCTGGGTTTGCAGCCCTATCCTGCTCAAGGTGTGACTGAAAGCGATGTCGATATGGTGCTTTTACCTGCTAAGATTTTTGATCGCTTATTGGCAGAATCTTCTGGTTTTCGACGTTATGCCATGGCACATATTGGGCAACGTATTTGTGATATGATGATGTTGATTGAAGATGTGGCATTTGGACGTATGGATCGCCGCGTGGCGCGTGTCTTGTTGCAACGCCAGCAGCACGAAGGCGGTCATCTATTAAACTGTACCCACCAAGCTTTGGCTTCTGAATTGGGAACTGCGCGTGAAGTCGTGAGTCGGATGTTAAAAAATTTTGAACGGCATGGTTGGATTGCTTTATCACGAGGTACCATTCAATTGCAAGATAAGGATATGCTTCATCAATTACTTGATGATAAATAAAGGTTTATTGCTATGTGCATGCTTGCTATACAGTACGACAAGTATGGCAGAGAGTGCGATTAAAATCGGAAATTTTTCTCAAAAAAACTTGAATGGATGGGAAGTCAAAAGTTTCAAAGGTCATACCCAATACCAACTTATTCAAAAACAGAAAAATTTTGTCTTACAAGCAAGCAGTCACGGCACTGCTTCAGGTCTCTTTCATCGCGTCAATATTGATTTGAATACCACGCCCTATTTACACTGGTCTTGGAAAATTCAAGAAACGTTAAAAAACGAACATGAACGCACAAAACAAGGCGATGATTTTGTTGCTCGTGTGTATGTTGTTTTTTCAGGTGGTATCTTTTTTTGGCAAACACGCGCCATCAACTATGTATGGTCAAGCCAACAAGCTGTGGGCAGTACATGGGCAAATCCATATTCTGAGCATGCCCAAATGATAGCATTAGAGTCAGGCAATGAATATGCAGGTATGTGGCGGATGGAAAGTCGCAATATCCAAAAAGATTATCAACGTCTATTTGGTGAAAGCATGGATAGTGTGGATGCCATTGCCATCATGACCGATACAGATAACACGGGAGCCTCAGCTCAAGCTTGGTATGGAGATATATGGATGGATGCCGCCTTATAGAATCTGTTGAATGGGTGGGCATGGCACATCACCATAAGAACAAAACACGCAACAGTCATGATGCTTGGGTTTGAGTACAGCATGGCATGATTCACACTCATAAAACCATTGGCAAGCATCTTCGGGCATGGTTTCTTTTTTCTGATGTCCACATTGTGGACAGGTGATGGTTGATTCAGACGTGATTTTTAACGTCTTTTTCATATACTTCCTCCATTTTTAAAAATCCCCCCCAACAACACCGTCCCGATGGGTTTCTCACTTCACAAGCACACAGTGATTCTTTGGTGTTTTTCAAAATGAAATCTTTGATGCCTTCCGCCTTTTCTTCCTTCAAAGCCTGCTGAAATTGTTTTTTTGATACACCAAAGCAATAACATAACATATCTTCTTCATACTCTTGAAATACACGTAATTGATGTTTAAAAAGATTGGTTTGTTTAGAAAAATAGACCACTTTACAAGCGTTTTGTCCGCAAAAGAAAAAATTTTCACGGGATAGGTTTTGATTTTCAGGTGATATGACATGATGTAACATCGTTCTGTATGACACGTTGGTACCTTTTTCTTCACACATAGGACAATGTTTTGGGCTAGTTTTTGGTGAGTATGAACAACAACTCATGATGAACTTTCTTCTTTATCCTTGCGCCAGTATGCAAAGGTAGTCAGTACAAAAAAGGCAAGCATTGCAGGAAATAAAACAACATCCAAAGAACTTACCCATGCAGATAAACCAATGGCACCCAACAGCAGCACTAAAATAGGTGTGTAACAGCAAAGTGCAAAGAGAATAGAACCGATGATACCCGTTTTTAATAACAAGGATGATTTCATAATAAACTCACGTATGACATGATGTACAAGTAAGCACCACCCATAAAATAAGACTTGCAAGCAGCACGCCAAAACACACACTTAGCCATGAATATAAGCGGTTGTTTTCTATGGGTGTATGGTATTTTTCATTCATTTTATTCTCCTTTTGAAATGGTTGTTGGGTAGCCTAATTTTGTAATACTTTGACTGATTTTTTGGGAAGATTGTTTTTGATCATCATAGGAAACCAAAGCTGTTGCAGTTTTGAGATCAATGCTTGCATCATGAACTCCCTTCATATTTAACACATAATGACGAATCGTGATAGGACATACAGCACATGTCATCCCCGATATATCTAAATGGACAATTTTTTCTTGTGCTAGAGCAGCCATTGGCAAATTCATCAAAGCAACACATAAACCAGTACTTATAATATGTCTTTTTATCATCATTTTTTCTCCTTTATTTGATCATATATGGCAGCAAAGATGGCGAAATAAGCAATACAATACTCATCGCACCCATCACCCATATCATGGTTGGTTTTTTAGCTTCACACCCCTTATTTTGGCATGCTTTTTTATTTTGATGGTGTTGCCATATTACCCAAGCCAACAAGCTCAATGTAAGCACTGCAAACATGGGGCGATAAGGTTCCAGCGCAATAAACATGGATGCTGAACCCAATCCAAGACTGACAACCAACAAAGGACCGAGGCAGCATGCCGATGCCAATGTTCCCGTCATAAGTGCTGCAATCAGCGATTTTTTATTATGTTTAGGTGTTGGATTCATCCCAATCCTCCAGTGTATTTAAAATAGGGCAGCTTTTATCACTGTCTTGTTTACATTTGACGGATAATTCATCCAAGACTTCTTTTATTTTGGATAATTGATGAATTTTATGGTCAATTTCTTGAGATTTCTGTTGCGCCAACTGACGTACTTGAGCGCAATTCACACGACTCGAACGAAATGAAAGAAGTGATTTAATTTCTTCCAATGTAAATCCTAAAGCTTTGGCATGGATGATAAATAACAAACGTTTGACATCTTTGGGCTGATAAATTCGATATCCCGATGCAGTACGCGAGACTTTGAACATCAAACCACGCTTTTCATAATAACGAATGGTATCGATATGGGTGTTGGCTTGTTTTGCCAGTTCACTGATCTTCATGCCGCAAGTCTAAAGCATGGAGCATACTCCAAGGTCAACATATTTATGCTTATCCTTATGTGACATTGTCACATACAAATCTAAACCTATATATTATTATTCGCTAATAATATTATATATTGAAGTTCAAAGGAGGTTTGATATGAAGGGAAATGTAGGTGGTATTGATCGAATCGTACGAATTTTAGGCGGTATTGGGCTGCTTATACTCGGTTTTGTTGCTGGTTTAAGTGAGCCTTGGAATTATGTTGCTATGGGTGTAGGTGCTGTTTTTCTAGCAACGGGGCTTATGAAGTTCTGTTTGCTTTATACAATACTTGGCATCAATAGTTGCCCAATGAAAAAATAACACATCCTGAATGCAAGTAATATTGTTATTGCACTTGGCAATAACCAACAGGAAGTATGAACTTCCCAAATGATGCCGTGTCCTCATGGTAATAAATATATGGGTATCCAACCCATCGATGTAATGGAGAGAGTAATGGCACATGTTGCAATTATTGGTGCTGGTATTGGCGGTATGCCAGCAGCCTATGAAATGAAAGAAGGATTGAAAAAATTAGGTGGTGAGCATGAAGTGACTGTGATTTCCAATGTGGACTACTTTCACTTCACACCATCCAACCCTTGGGTGGCGATTGGATGGCGTGATAAAGAGCAAATTAGTTTTCAATGCTCACCTTATTTGAATAAAAAAGGCATTAATTTCTTATCTTGTGGTGTTGATGAAATTTTAGCCGATGAAAATAAATTACGTTTGGGTAGCGGTAAGTTTCTTGAGTATGATTATCTCATTATTGCCTCAGGGCCGCGTTTAGCCTTTGAATTGGTACCAGGTATGGGACCTGAAGGACACAGTCATTCTATTTGTCATGTGGATCATGCTGTTGAAGCATTTCATGCTTTTGAGGAGTTTTGTAAAAACCCTGGTCCGATTGTGGTGGGTGCGGTGCAAGGCGTATCGTGTTATGGACCCGTGTATGAGTATGCTTGTATTTTAGATACTGAACTTCGTCGCCGTAAAATTCGTGATAAAGTTCCGATGACATTGATTACACCTGAACCCTATATTGGACATTTGGGTTTGGGTGGTGTGGATGATTCCAAAGGCATGTTGGAATCAGAGCTTCGCAGACGTGATATTAAGTTTATCACCAACTGTAAAACCAATGCCGTACATGAACACAGTATTGATTATGAAGAAGTTGATCGAAATGGCGACGTGATTGCTTCTGGAAGTTTAGAGCATGATTTTGCTATGTTGATGCCACCATTCCGTGGAGCTGGTGCCGTGGCCAGCTGTGAAAAAATTGTGAATCCGATGGGCATGGTTAAAATCAATGATTTCCAACAGAATCCTGATGTTAAAAATATTTTTGCAACAGGTGTGATTGTCGCGATACCACCTGTGGAGAAATGTCCTTTGATGGTAGGAACACCCAAAACAGGATTTATGATTGAATCCATGACCACAGCGGTTGTGCATAACATTGTGCATGATTTGAAAGGTGAAGATCCAGAGCAGTGCGGCACTTGGGGTGCGATTTGCTTGGCTGATTTTGGTGATACTGGTGTTGCATTGGTGGCGTACCCTCAAATTCCACCACGTAATAAAACTTGGGCTAAATCTGGTAAATGGGTGCATGTTGCCAAGGTTGCCTTTGAAAAATATTTTATTCGTAAAATGAAAACAGGAAAATCCGAGCCTTGGTTGGAAAAAGCTTTTCTAAAAAGAATGGGTATTGAACGTTTGAAGTAATCGGTCAGATTCACGGTGGGAGCTTGCTCCCTTCGTGATATGTTTCATGCCAATATAAACTGGAGGATATATGTGTCAGTGCAAAAGAACCCCATGGGTGATTGTTGCGGTACTTTTAACGATTATCATCGGCTTTGCTGTAAAATTTATAGTGCTTGGTAGTACGACAGTTGCCGAAGATGGGCGCACCCAAGTGTTATTAAATATCAATGAGCGTGCGCAAGTGTTGGGCGAAATGCGTCAGCTTTTGGCATCCACGCAACAAGTAGTGGAAGGTTTATCCGAACAGGATTTGAAGAAAGTTGTTGAAGCTGCCTCAAAAGTTGGCATGCAAGCCACCAGTACGATGGATGTTACATTGAAGGCGAAGCTTCCCTTGGATTTCAAAAAACTGGGTTTTGCAACCCATCAAGCTTTTGATGATATAGCGAACATGGCAAAAAATGGTCAATCTGTGCAAGCGATTCAAGCCAAGTTAGCACGCATCATGAATCAATGCGTGGCATGTCATGCAAGTTTTCAGCTTCCTGTTTTAAAGTTGTAAACCAAATTATTCGGAGGTCGCCTATGTTTTTTCGACAGTTTTTTGATGAAAGCACATATACATATAGTTATTTGATCGCTGATTCTGAATCGGGTGAAGCATTATTGATTGATCCTGTTTTTGAGCAAGCCGAACGTGATATAAACTTTTTGAATGAGCTTGGCTTACGCCTTATCTATAGTGTTGATACGCATGTTCATGCCGATCATATCACAGGAAGTGGCGTGTTACGTAAAAAAACGGGATGCCAAATTGGTGTTTCAGTGCATGCGGGCATATCCAATGCTGATCTAGCATTAAAAGATGGTGATATGTTACATATCGGAAAATATGATATTCAAGTCTTAGAAACACCAGGGCATACCCATACTTGCTTATCATTTGTTTGTGATAATCGTGTCTTTACAGGTGATACGCTACTGATTCGAGGCTGTGGGCGAACGGACTTTCAACAGGGTGATGCCCAACAACTTTACGCTTCTATTATAGGTAAATTGTATACCCTACCCGATCAAACTTTGGTCTATCCAGCCCATGATTATAAAGGTATGACTGTTTCTAGTATTGAAGAAGAAAAGAAATGCAATCCAAGAGTATCATTGGGTTGCGAAAAATTTATTCAGCTTATGAATAACTTAAATTTACCACAGCCCAAACGTATCCATGAAGCAGTGCCTGCAAATATGGTATGTGGCTGTGTTGATGGATAAGTTGTTCAACACTGTTTTGGTTCACAAGGAAAGACTGTCCTCCCCTCCCTTTGTGTGCCAAATGATGGACTGTTTTCACCGCCCAACCTCCCCTATGATGGGCGGTGAACTCAGTTGTTTGATCCAATACTGATGGATATGATGTTACTGGGTTGGTTGGGTGCTTTAGGGGTGGGTTTAAGCTTGGCATTATGCGGTGCTGGTGGCTCTATTTTGGCTGTTCCTATTTTGGTCTATTTGATGGGCGTTCCTGCGACTGATGCAACGGTGTACTCATTGTTTATTGTGGGTGTTACAGCGGCAATCAGTGCCTACAGTTATTATCAAAAGAAGTTGATTGACTTTCCAGTGGCTGTCGCTTTTATTGCTCCCTCTTTGCTAAGTATTGAGCTTGTTCGTGCATGGTTGTTACCCATCATACCCCATGTTTTATATCAATCCCAGCATTGGGTATTACATCGTGATACAGTCATTTTATTGATTTTTTCAATCATTATGCTTGCTGCTGCACGCGCGATGTTGCGCCCTTCTCCCAGTGCTGTTCATTCAGTTGCTGTTCGACCTTGGTCTAAAATTATGGGGCAAGGTTTATTGTTGGGTTGCATGGTTGGTCTTGTGGGTGCAGGCGGTGGATTTCTTATTGTTCCTGCATTGGTGACATGGGTGGGCTTATCCATGGCAGAGTCTGTGGGGACATCGCTGTTAATCATCACCATCAATGCCATGTTTGGTTTTGCAGTGGGGATACAATCGGGAAGTGAGGTTGATGTTGCTTTGATATTGACGTTTACAGCCTTGTCCTTACTGGGTGCATGGATAGGTACACGTTTGGCATACCGTGTGAATGAAAAAACGTTGAAAATTGGCTTTGCCTATATGATTATCCTTATTGCGGTAAGTATGGGGCTACATAGCCTTTGGAATCTTCAAATATGAATGTCGATTAAGCTAAGAAGTGTTGTATATCAAGGAGTGATTGATGTTAAAATATATGGTATGGGGTATGGTCTTGCTCGGAAGTTTTTCGAATATCGCCATGGTCAAAACGCTACCTTTTCAACTGAGTATTCAGGGCGATGATGTTAGCATACAACAAACGGGTAGTGGGTTGAATCTGAATTTTCATGCATAATTCTTGGCATGACATGCTATCAAATTATCCATTGCCCGAACTGTAATAACACTAAGATTAAAAAAGCAGGTACAAGTGCAAAAGGTGTTCAACGCTACCTTTGTCAGA
>NVWS02000008.1 GCA_002746295.2 Zetaproteobacteria bacterium | reverse complement strand
CTAAATATTCAAAGTTTGACAAAACTGATATTTTTAGTTTTGCTGTAAACCCATATCTACGAACCTGCTTTGCAGGTTCGTTATCTTTTTCGATTTTTACATTTGGTTTTTTTGCTTCTAAAAAGAATTTTCGTTCAGAAAAAAGTCTGAAAGTGTAATCAGGTTTTTTAGTGTTTGCGGTAGCATCTGCTTTTAAACCTTCTTCAACTAAAACCTCACGCTCATTGGTCGGTTTTCCTTTTGAATTTTTAATATCCCAACCAAGTAATTCAAAAAATGGGTCTAAGAAATCAGTCCTAAGTTGCGTTTCATTATAATTAGCTTTCAAATAAATTTGTCGATTTGAATCATACTTTTTTACAAGACCTTTAATTTTAATTCTCCTCAATCTATCAAAAGTTTAGTGCCTTAGACACATATCCAGTGCTATACGCGCCACCTCATTGCTGGGGTTATTCTCACCCAACCGCTGCTGTAAATCATGAAAGCCGTATTGTTGGGCATGGTATGCCATGGACTTTTCCAATAGCGGCTGTACAGCAGCCACAATGTCATTCACATTCACTTGCTCTTGTAATAACTCAGGCATCACCATCTTATCATCCAAAATAATATTGGCTAAACCCACACAATGGGTACCCACCAAACGCTTACCAATCCACATGGTCATGGCCGTGGTTTGATAAACCAGCACCGTCGGCGTATGCCAAAGCGCCAGTTCCAAGGTTGCCGTGCCTGATACAGCCAAAGCAGCATCAGCACGTAAGGCATAACCTTCATCCAAACGATTCAAGATATGAATATCCGCATCCACAAAGGGCTGCATCTGTGCATCACGCACGCTCGGAGCTTGTGTGGTCACGGCTCTTAAATCAGGAAAGTGTTGTTTTAATCGCTGATAACTTTGAATCAACACATCGGTATGCCGTTGCAATTCACTTTTTCGACTACCCGGTAATAATGCCAATAATAATTGGTCTTTGTTCATGCCCAAGCGTGATTTTAATTCAGTTTGAGACCAACCTGCCTGACATGCCACCGCACTGGGGTTGCCCACATAACGCGCCTCAATGCCTCGCTTGGCAAACCAAGCAGGCTCAAAGGGTAAAATAGATGCCAATTGATCTTGCGCTCGCTGCAAACGTTTGACGCGCCAGTGCCCCCAAGCCCACAGTTTGGGTGCAATATAATAAAGTACAGGGATACCAAGCTTGCGCAGTTTCTCACCCAAACGCATATTAAAACCAGGAAAATCCACCAACACGACCACATCGGGGCGTTCTTTCTCCGCCCAAAGCAATAACTCTTTACCGATTTTTTGAATACGCGGCAATGCTTTCAATACATCCGCAATGCCCATGACATTCAGGGACTCCATCGGACATAACACATCACAGCCTTCGGCACGCATGGCTGAACCTGCAACCGCAGAAATTTGAATGGTCCCGTCGGATTGTTTGAGGGAACGAATGATGGCTGCACCGTGCATATCGCCCGATGATTCGCCAGCACAGATAAAAATATGCATGGGGCGAGATTTAGACACGAATGCCATACACCGAAATGCCCAAATCTTTGGCAAGCGATGTGAGTTTTTCTTTTTCAATCAATAAAGTACAGCCTGCTTGCACCGCAATGCATGTACAACCAGCGGATGCCATGGTCTTTAAAGTATCAGGACCAATCGCAGGCACATCAAAACGCAAATCCTGATTGGGCTTTGCCACTTTCACAACACATGCTTGACCATTGCCAAGGCTACCACCCCGTTTGATGGCTTCATCAGTGCCTTCAATGGCTTCCACGGCTAGTACGGCACCTTCTTGCACCACAACGGTTTGCCCAATATCCAAGGCTGCAATGCCTTGAGCCTGTTGCAAACCAAATTGCATATCTTTCATCTGTTGTTTCTTGGGAGAGCTACCGAAAAGTAAACCTTCACTCGCCACCATCGAAGGCACATAGCGGACTTGTGATTCGACACGAATCCCTGCATCAGCAAGCAAAGAGACCACCTTTAGCATTAAAGTATCATCTTTGCGATTGGCAACACTCAACAAGGCTTTGACTGCCACAAAATCAGGTCGAAAATTACGAAACAAATGCAGCTTTTGAACCTTACCTGCCATAATGACTTCAGATACACCCGCCGCTTGCAACGCCTTAATCATGCCTCCAATCTTGCCTACATGTAGCCAACATACCGAGGCTGCAATATTTTCAATCTCAGGCGATGTTTCTTCTTTTGCTGCCACCACATGCACAGCAAAACCTTGCTCAATCAGTGCTTGCGCCATTTCCAATGGGAACACACCATAGCCTGCAATCAAGCCAATACGCTTGGCTTGACTCACTTAGTTTTTATCTCGGGCTGGAATCGTTAAACCTTTCTTGGCAGTCGCTGCGAACTCAATCAAATGATCGGCATACGCATCACCATTCGCCATGGCTTTGGCTTCTATAATCCGTTGCTGCAAGCTGCCCGTGCTTTGGAATAAAACACGATAGACTTCTTTCAAATGCTTCAACTGTGAGGATGTTGCACCTTGCCGTTTAAGACCCAACGCATTCAAACCCGATAAGGATGGACGATAGCCGCCTGCGGTTAAGCAAAAAGGCGGTACATCTTTGACAATACCACTCATACCACCCACCATGGCATAACGTCCAATACGTAAAAACTGGTGAATCGCCGACATGCCACCAATCACAGCGCCATCATCAATATCCACATGCCCTGCCAAAGTCGCGCAATTTGCCAACACCACACCGTTGCCAACACTACAATCATGGGCAATATGGGTATATGCCATCAATAGATTGTTGTTGCCCACTTTGGTCAACATACCGCCACCTTCCGTACCAGGGTTGATGGTGACATTTTCACGAATGGTATTGTCATCACCGATGATGACTTCAGATGGCTCACCGTGATATTTTAAATCTTGCGGCTCATGACCAATGGATGCAAAAGGAAAAAAACGATTGTTTTTCCCAACCGTTGTATGCCCTGTAATCACGACATGCGACTTCAAAAGGGTGCCATCAGCGATGGAGACATGCTCACCAATGACACAAAAAGGACCAACCTCAACCCCTTCGCCCAATTGTGCGCCATCCGCAATCACAGCCGATGGGTGAATTTTCACAGTCATGCTTGATCTTGCGGCATCAAGGTTGCCATCAATTCACCTGAACATGCCAAATCACCATCAATAAAGGCTTCAGCCTTAAATTTCCACATAAACCCACGGCGACGAAGCACCGTCAGTTCAAAAATAATTTGATCACCAGGGCGAGCAGGTTTGCGAAAACGAACGCCATCAATACCTGTAAAATAGACAATAAACTCTTGATCTTTGGGCGCAGATTCAAAGGCTAAAATACCACCCACTTGCGCCATGGCTTCGACAATCAAAACACCTGGCATGACAGGGAATTTGGGGAAATGCCCTGTAAAATGGGGTTCATTGATGGTCACATTTTTCAACGCACGAATGGATTTCTCAGGCACCATCTCCAACACTTTATCCACCAACAACATGGGATAACGGTGTGGCAAACGCGACATAATTTCATCAATATTCAATTCAGACATATTATTCCTTACCTTTTATCTTTTTCCATACATCTGGCAGCTTGCTCATCAAAGCAGAGATTCTTAACCATTGACGGTGTGGCATAGCAGGAAAACCTGAATATACACCCGGCTTATCAATATTACTGATCACGCCCGCTTTACCTGCCAATTGACAGCCATCTGCTATATTTAAATGACCTGCAATACCCACTTGCCCACCCATTTGACAGCCTTGACCCACCTTAGTTGAACCTGAAATACCCACTTGTCCTGCAATCGCTGACAACGCGCCAACTTCAACATTGTGGGCGATATGCACCAAGTTATCGAGTTTGACACCTTGATGAATCACGGTATCACCCAGAGCCCCCCGATCAATGGTTGTGTTTGCACCAATTTCAACATCATCATGAATCACCACACGACCCACTTGTGGAATTTTCATGTATGATTGCCCAGACCACGCATAACCAAAACCATCCGAACCAATCACAGCACCTGCTTGCACAATCACACGATGACCGAGTTGGCAATCCGCTTCTACTTTTACACCAGCATGCAACAAACAATGTTTGCCAATATGCACACCTCTGGCAATCAAGCAGCCTGCTGAAATCACACTCCCTGATTCAATCACACAACCCGATTCAATCACACAGCCTGCTGCAATATCCACATCATCCGCAATCGTAGCAGTATCTGAAATGATGGCTAAAGGGTGAATATTTCCTTGTGCTTGTTGCATGGGATAAAACTTTTGTTGTAATTGTGCATAAACCAAATACGGATCTTTGACCGCAATCAATGGACACGGGGCTTTCAGTTCATTCAATAATGATGCAGACACCAATACTGCGGCGGCCTGTGTACCAGCCAACGAACCCTTATATTTCACATTGGATAAAAAAGAGAGTTCATCTGAATAAGCATTTTTTAACGTGGCTATAGACCGAATGGTTAAATCCATATCTACATCACCATGCAGTTCACCTTTTACATCAGCAACAATTTGAGCCAGTGTGAACACTTGTACGCCCAATTATTTTTTACCATCCAACAATTTTGTGATGGCAGGTGTAATATCCAAAGCATCATTCACATAAATCATATTGGATTTCGGTAACACCAAATCAAAACCATGATCTTTACCATACTTACGCGCTATTTCATAAAAATGCCCAACAACTTTTTGATCCAATTGATTTTTAGCCGAGACCAATTCTTCTTGGGCATCTTGTTGACGACGTGTCGCTGATTTACGCAATTCTTTCAAATCGGATTGTTTTTGTAGCAATCTTTCTTGCGACATCGCCATAGATTGGCTTAAAATATCCTTTTCCGCTTGGTCTATCTTGGCCTTTAATGCTCGAAGCTCTTTAAGTTTTTGAGACTTCAACGTTTCCAAGTGATGCAAACCATTTTGATAGTCTTTGGTGTTTTCCACCGCACTTTTCACATCAATATAGCCAATTTTACCCGCTTCTGCTGTGATTGCCCCCAAACTTAACATGGCAACCGACGATGCAACCCATACAAATTTCTTCAACATCATTCAATACTCCTCATATTTAATACGGCATACATCCCACATGGCTGGGAAGGCTAAGTTTCACGTTCTTATTTTCAATCTATACCTTAAAATGTTGAACCCAATGCAAAATTAAAACTACGCAGAACATCTTGTGGTTGTTTTTTTAATACCTTTGCAAAAGACATGGTAAGTGGACCCACTGGAGATGCCCACTCAATACCAACACCTGTCGAAGCACGTAAATTGTTTGGACTAAATTTGACAGCAGGCACATTACTCACCGCATTACCCCATACTGTTCCCACATCAACAAATAAAACCCCACGAATACCCCCTGTATTCACATAAGGAAGCGGGAAAAATAAATCCAAATTGGCAGATAATTTTTTACTACCGCCCACTGCTTCTGCCGTCAATGGGTCGCGCATGGAAACACCATAATAATCAAAGCCATGCAAAAGATTATCCCCTCCCAAGGAGTAGCGGCGATAAATGGGGACATTTTTTCCTGCATAACCTTGAATCCATGACACTGCGGAGGAGGCACGTAACACCACATCTTCCGAAACTGAAAAATAATTTTGCGTCCCCAAACTCCCTTCTATAAAACGATTGTTACCCCCAAGGGTTGCACCACTCACACGTAGGCTATGCACTGAACCACGACTTGTATTCGTAGCTCGATCACGGTTATCGAAATACAAGGATTCACTCAACTCTGATGTAGTTTGTCGCCCCGCTTGTGACAGAAGAATTAACGTCGAGTTGACAGGTAAGTTGCTAATATTGGTATTAGAATATTGATAGCTGACCGAATCACTCACATGTTCCGATAAGAAAAATGTTAGCCCAAAACCCCCACCCACATTGTTTTGCGTATACGTTGTCGTCTGGACTTGCGTTAACTTGGTTTGTGTTTTATTCACATTCACCGATGCTTGAATATCTCGGTCCAAAAAATAAGGATCCGTCAAACTCACATTATAGTTTTGCGTCCTAGCACCCACATCCGCAGTGACATTTAAACCATAACCTTTACCCAGCAAATTCTTCTGCGAAGTTTTAATACGAAACAACATCTTTTCAATTTGAGAATAACCAAAGCCCACCGTAAATGAGCCTGTTTTATTTTCAGTCACATTGACCTTGGCATTGACCCGATCAGGCGCACTGCCCTTGGGCATTGAAATACGTACATCTTTAAACAGTTGTAAACGCCCCAATTTTTCTTTGCTTAAACGCATGCCTGTCGCAGAGAATCGTTCACTTTCATCCAAACGCATTTCTCGACGCACCACCACATCATCCGTCTTTTCATTGCCTTCAATCTCAATACGCTCAATATAAACCTTACGACCTTTTTCCACGTCAAAGGTAATCGCCACCGTATGATCTTCAACATTACGTTTAAACAATGGTGTGACATTGGCAAACGCATAGCCTTCATCACCGACCAACACCGTCATGTCTTGAATGGATGTTCGCAAATCACTGAGTGAATAATGCGTTCCCTCTTTCAGCTTGATAACGGCCATCATTTTTTCTTTGGACGGAATCAAATCCCCTGTTACACCCAGCTTACTCACTGTATAAACAGCACCTTCATGCACAGAAAAGTTTAAATAAAAAGATTTTTTATTGGGTGTCAGCATCAGTTGAGATGACTCCACTTTCATATCCAAATAACCACGATTTTGATAAAACTGTGACAAACGTTGCCCATCATTTTTAAACTTTTTTTGATTGATAATATCCTTATTCATCACCCATGCCAGTAAGCTGGTCGGTCGAGCAGACACTTCACTGATAAGCTCTGCATCTGTAAAATCATGATTACCCATAAAACGAATTTGACGCACACGTGTTTTGATACCTTCAACAATATGCACGATCAATTTTATTGAACCATCTGCTAATATAGTCTTTTTGGGTTGAATATCCACCTGATAAAAACCTTTCTTTAAATAGCCTCGACGCAGCATATTGATATCTTTACGCATCAAACTGGGGGTGAAAACCATGCCACTTTTCAACTTGAGTTTATGTTTCAAATCTTTGGATGTCACTGCATTGTTGCCCACAATTTTATAACGACTAATCAAAGGTTGCTCTTTAACACGCAGCACAAGCTTGATGCCTTGGCTACTGCGTACACCAGAAAACTGCAAATCTTGATACACACCCGAGGCATAAAGCCGTTGAATATCACGGCTCATGGTTCGCCGATTTAAAACATCACCCACCTTGGTATCCAAATCAGATAAAATCGCCGCACTTTCAATATAGCGATTTCCTTCCACTGAGAGAGAAAGAATGTGATTATGCATCCCAGTAGCTTGGGCATCATCAGCCCAAGCATTCACAGAACATAAAGCGTAAACCAAGCCTACCCAGTATGGCATCAATCTCATATTAACCTCGGAACAAACGCATCAAATCATTATAAAACGCAAACACCATCAACAAACCAATCAACAACACACCGACCATTTGTGTGCGCTCCATCACCACATCTGATAAGGGTTTACCACGTAATTTTTCCAAACCCAAGTATACCAAATGCCCCCCATCCAAAATAGGAACGGGCAACAAATTTAATACGCCTAAATTAACCGAAATTAACGCCAAAAAGGTAATAAATGCCACCAAACCCAAATCTGCAGTACGTCCAGCCAATTGCGCGATGGCAATGGGACCGCCTAAATTTTCGGGTGAAATAGCCGCTGTGAGCATCTTACCCATCACCTGAACCGTCAATACTGTCATCTCATAGGTGCGTTCAAAGCCATACACGACACCCTCCCAAACACCTTGTTGATAGATAATAGCCTCTGTCAAAGGCTTGGATACAAGATGCACCCCTGCTTTACCTACACCATGCTCGTTTTCCGCCTTTGGCGTGATTTGCAGACCTAAGGTCACACCATCACGCAAAACAAGCAAAGAAAGCACCTGACCTGCATGGGATTGAATCTCGCGAATCAAATGCCGCACACCATCCAAGTCCTGACCTTCGACCTGAATAAATTCATCACCCGCTTTCAGCCCCGCTGCTGCCGCAGGTGATCCTTTCACCACTGAATCAACCAGCACTTGCGTTCCCAAAGTTAAACCCAAAGCATCCTCAGAGACACTCACCAACAAGGCATCTTTTTGCCCTGCCTGTACAGGTAGGGTCACTGAAAAATCATGACCATTTCGTTCAACATCCAAAATAATATCATGGCCGACTTGGCTCTTTAACGCTTCTTCAAATTGTGACCAAGCATGTAGCGGCTGACCATTCAAGGTTAATAGGCGATCATTGGGCTGAATACCCGCACGTTCTGATACGGAATTGGCCGCCACATGCCCAACCACAGGCGGCATGACTTGCTGACCCAACCAAGCCACACACATATAAGCCACAATCGCAAAAGCAAAGTTAAACATCGGCCCTGCCACGGCTACAGCAGCACGCTTCCATACGGGTTGTACATGAAAGGCTCGCGCCAGCTCTTCAGGGCTTAAAGCCTGCGTCTTTCCCTCCCCTTGATCATCAAGGTTTTCACCCAACATTTTGACATAACCGCCCAAAGGAATCGCAGCAATGATATATTCAACGCCACTGTTTTTGCCACGCCAAGAAAAAAGAGCAGGGCCAAAACCAATGGAGAATTTTTCCACTTTGATGCCCAGTTTAATGGCGACAATAAAATGCCCAAATTCATGCACTGCCACCAAAATGGCAATGGCAACCACAAACGACAATAATGTATGTAATGATTCCATATTTACCCCATGACCTTTTGTGCTATTTGTCGTGCTTGTTGATCGCAAGCCCAGACATCATCCAACGATGTCATGGCAACATCTTGGGTTTGATTTAACACTTCTTCAACCGTACTGACAATATCCATAAAACCCAACTGACGGTCTCGAAAAGCTTGGTTGGCCTCTTCATTGGCCGCATTCAAAGCAATCGCCAAAGCATCCCCACCACGCATCACATCTTGCACCAAACGCATGGCTGGAAAACGCGCTTCATCCACCGCTTGAAAATCCAAACGCCCTGTTTTTGCCAAATCCAACCAAGGAATACCTGCATCCAAACGTTCGCCTGCTTGTAAAGCATACGCAATCGGTGAGCGCATATCAGGCTCTGCCAGTTGTGCCAATACCGCGCCATCACGGTATTCCACCATCGCATGCACAATACTTTGCGGGTGGATAATGGCGGATAGTTTCTCTGCTGGCATATCAAACAACCAACGGGCTTCAATCAATTCCAAGGCTTTGTTCATCATAGTCGCAGAATCGACACTGATTTTTGCCCCCATATCCCAGTTTGGATGGGCAATGGCTTCTTCGGGTGTCACATTTTTCAGTGTTTGGGGGTCACGCTCTCGAAAAGGACCGCCCGATGCCGTTAAAATAATACGTGTAATCGAAGCATGGTCATGGCCGAGCAAGGCTTGATGCACAGCCGCATGCTCTGAATCCACAGGCACAACCGTTGCACCATATTTCTTGGCTTCAGCCATAAAAATACGCCCCGCAGTCACCAAGCATTCTTTGTTGGCAAGTCCCACCCGTTTTCCAGCCCGTACCGCCGCCAATGCCGCAGGTAAGCCCGCAGAACCCACCATCGCAGCCATGACCATATCCACATCCTTGGCTTGAGATACTGCAATCGCTGCATCCATGCCGACTTCCAAACGCACACCTTGCGGCAATTCACCTTTCAGTTTTTTGGCAGCTTGTTCATCGGTCATCACAACATATTCAGGTTTAAGTTGCTTTGCCAACATCAACATACGCGAACTATTTCGATGCCCAACCAAGGCATAGGCAGAAAATTTATCTGGATGTCGTAGCATCACATCAGCTGTACTGGCTCCAATCGAACCCGTCGCACCTAAAATTGTTAGTTTCATGATTCTTCCCATTTCAAGCAAAGATAATCCACAACATGCCTGCCAATGGTAAAGCTGGCAGCAAAGCATCAATCCTATCCAACAAGCCGCCATGACCTGGTAGCATTGTTCCACTATCTTTCACGCCCACCACACGTTTCAATGCCGATTCCATCAAATCACCAAGAACACCCACCACCACCAACAACAATGCCAAAGGAATAGCCCAGAACAACGGCATATCAACCCATGTCATCCACACAAAGGATGCGCCCAACACACCCGCGAGTACGCCCCCAGCCAAACCTTGCCAAGTTTTACCAGGGCTAATTGCAGGACACAATTTATGTTTACCCCAAGCCTTACCTGTAAAATAAGCGGCAATATCCGATAGCCACACACCCACACAAGCCCCCGCAATAAAGGCAACGCCATGTTCATGCGTATGCAATTGCATCAATGCCATTACAAACAACATCAACCAAACCATCATCCATTGAGCATATACCATTTTTTGAAAGACTTGTGGCAAACTCTGACGGTCTACATGCAATGCCAACACCACAAACCACCCCAACAACAAAAGCAACCATGCCAATGGCAACCATAAACCTTGAGCATGCGTCACAATCAGCATCCCCCACATCAACAGTGCGACCATAGAAAAAAGCGTTTGTTTTGGCATATCCACCATGCGCAAAAGCTCATGGGTTGCAGCCATTGCCACAGCAGCCAAAATCACATCAAACCAAAAAGTCGGCACATAAAACAGCCAAGCCACCGCACCCGCAAATAGAACCAATGCCGTCATAATACGCAATGTTAATTCACTCATTCACTCTCCATGCCTTGAACTTGCTCACTTGTCTGCCCGAAACGACGCTCACGCCCTGCAAAATCATCCAATGCAAGCTGCAAATCTTCACGTGAAAAATCAGGCCACAAACAGTCGGTAAAATAGAGTTCTGCATAGGCAGCATCCCAAAGGTGGAAGTTCGAAATACGCCGCTCTCCCCCTGTGCGAATCAACAAATCAACAGGTAAAACATCTTTTCTGGGTAAATAGGATGCAAACTGATCCACAGAAAGCATGTTTAACTGATCCTCTGAACATCCTTGCGCATGCCACGCACGACAAAAGTCCTGAACACCATCCACAATCTCTTGTTGACCGCCATAATTCAGACATAAAATCAAATCAATTTTCTTATTCTGTGCTGTGCCATGTTTTGTTTTTTGAATCGCTTTACGTGCCAGCCAAGGCAACTTGGATAGATCGCCTAAAGTCAGTAAGCGCGCGCCTTTTTCATTCATACGTGATATTTCAAGCGGTAACAATGTCGCCAACAAGGTCATCAGTGCCGTGACTTCAAGCTTTGGACGCTTCCAGTTTTCGGTTGAAAAAGCATACAAAGAAACTTGCTTGACACCCGCATCCAATGCCCATTCCACAACATCACGCACGCGACTTGAGCCTTGACGATGCCCTTCCATACGTACCTTACCTTGTTGCTTCGCCCAGCGCCCGTTACCATCCATAATGATCGCAACATGTTGGGGCGTACGCACTGATGCTTCGCTCACAGAAGAACGCATTAAACCGTTAAAATATCCTTTTCTTTATGCTCAATGATTTTTTCAACTTCGACAATAAAACGGTCGGTGATTTTTTGCACCTTATCCTGCATACGTTTCACTTCATCTTCAGACAATGAATCAGCTTTCTCACTCTTTTTCACATCGTCATTGGCATCACGGCGAATATTGCGAATGGATACCCGTGCTTTTTCACCCACTTGTTTCACTTGCTTGACGAATTCTTTGCGGCGTTCTTCATTCAACTCAGGAAGAATAAGACGAATCACTTCACCATCATTGCTAGGATTCAATCCCAAATCCGATGACTGAATGGCTTTTTCAATATCATTCAACAAGTTTTTTTCCCAAGGCGCAATGATTAACATGCGAGCTTCAGGCACTGAGATATTTCCCACCTGACTCAATGGCACAGGTGAGCCATAATAGGAGACACGCACATGATCCAAAAGTGCGGCATTGGCGCGACCAGTACGAATCGTTGCCAATTCAGACTTCAATGAAGCCAACGTTTTTTCCATGCGTTTTTCAATTGCTGCAAACATATTAAGCCTCTTTTACCAATGTACCAACCGATTCACCTGCAATCGCTCGTAACATTTCACCTGCTTTTGTTACATCAAATACAACAATCGACATATCATTATCACGGCACAAAGACATCGCCGTAGCATCCATCACACCCAGTTGCTTGGTCAGTGCCTCTGTAAAGGTTAACGTTTCATAACGTACCGCATCAGGATATTTCACAGGATCTGCCGTGTATACGCCATTCACTTTTGTACCTTTCAACACAATATCAGCTTGAATTTCCATGGCGCGCAAGCTTGCCGCAGTATCGGTGGTAAAATATGGATTGCCTGTACCTGCAGCAAAAATAAGGATGCGTCCTTTTTCCAAATGCCGCACCGCACGGCGACGAATATAAGGCTCGGCAACTTCTTTAATATGCAAGGCAGAAATCACACGCACATTGGCACCTTGTCTTTCCAAAGCATCCTGCAAACCAATGGCATTCATCACTGTTGCCATCATGCCCATATAATCCGCACTGGCGCGATCCATACCCGAAGCCGTGCCCATATTACCACGAAAAATATTGCCACCACCAATCACAATCGCGAGTTCAACACCGCTGGTCGTCACTTCAATCAATTCAGATGCTAAGCGATTGATGGTATCAGGATCAATGCCATAAGAGCCTTCACCCATCAACACCTCACCAGAAAGTTTCAACAACACACGTTTATATTTGTTTTCATTTGACATTGCTGAAGCCTCTCTGGTGATTGATGTTATCAAAAATCCTGCTTAACCCTTAATCTGCGCCGCAACTTCTGCAGCAAAATCAGATTCTTCTTTCTCAATACCTTCACCCAAACCAAAACGAACCATCGCCACAAGCTCAGCCTTGGCATCCACAGCCTTGATTGCTTTGCCTACGGTTGTATCCGTATCCATGACAAATTCTTGATCCAACAAGCAATTTTCAGAATAGAATTTATTCATTTGACCCGATACAATTTTATCCACAATCGCTTCAGGCTTACCTGTTGCCAACGCACGATCTGTCAATACTTTGCGTTCACGTTCAATCGCTTCTTCGGTCACACTTGCGCGTGAAACAAAAGCAGGGTTGACGGCTGCAACATGCATCGCCACACCACGTGCCACATCTTGCAAGACCGTGGATGATTCACCCTTAATCGCAACCAATACACCAATGCGACCAGCACCATGAATATAAGATGCTGTCACACCTTCTGTTTCAAGCACTTCAAAGCGGCGAATACTCATATTTTCACCAATGGTCGAAATCAATTGAGACAAGGCTTGTTCCACATTCAATTCAGCATCAAAAGACAGTGCCTTCAAGGCTTCAATATCAGCAGGTCGTTGATTCAAAATTAAAGCATTGACCGCTTCAACAAAGCCAATAAATTGCTCATTTTTACTGACGAAATCAGTTTCGGCATTCACTTCCAACACAACCGATGCATTGCCTTGAGTTGCCGTTGCCACCACACCTTCAGCCGCCACACGACCCGCTTTCTTCGAAGCAGCCGCCAATCCTTTCTTACGCAAGAAATCAACAGCAGCGTCGTGATGACCATCCACTTCACCCAAAGCTTTCTTACAATCCATCATACCTGCGCCTGTTGCTTCACGCAGCTTTTTCACATCAGCAGCCGTAATCTTGGCCATGACTCATCCTCCAGTCCTTCTTCTATATCCATTTAAGTTAAAAAAAGGGGCAGCGCAAAGCCACCCCAAAATATATCAACAAGCAGTTACGCAGTTTCGCCATCTGCTACAGACGCTTCGTCTGATTCAGCAGCATGCACCATCGCTTCAACCACATCTTCATCTTCTTCTGCGTTTTCAATTCTCCAAGCTTCTGCACCTTCAAGAATCGCATCCGCAGTTTTAGCACAAAACAAACGCACAGCACGAATCGCATCATCATTGCCTGGAATGATATAATCAATATCACTTGGGTTACAGTTGGTATCTACCACTGCCACAACAGGGATACCCAATTTTTTTGCTTCTTTTACTGCCAATTCTTCTTTGCGAACATCCATCACAAACAAGCAGTCAGGCAAGTGTGACATCTCTTTGATACCGCCCAACGAACATTCCAACTTGGTCAAGGTACGTTGTTTTTTCAACGCTTCTTTCTTGGTCAAAAGTTCAAATACGCCGTCTTCTTTTTGACGTTGCAAGTCTTTCATTTTACGTACGGATTGCTGAACAGTTTGAAAGTTGGTCAACATGCCGCCCAACCAACGGTGGTTGACGAAATACTGTTCTGAACGCAAGGCTTCTTCTTTAATGGCTTCGCGCGCTTGACGTTTTGTACCCACAAACAGCACACGACCACCTGCATTCGCCAATTCTCTCATGAATGAATACGCTTCGTTTGCCATACGCAATGTTTTTTGCAAATCAACGATATGAATGCCATTACGATTACCAAAGATATAGGGTGCCATTTTAGGGTTCCAACGGCGGGTCTGGTGACCAAAGTGAACACCTGCTTCAAGCAGTTGTTTCATTGTATATTGAGACATAAGTCCTCCAAATGTTAACCTTACGTCAAATCTAACTCATTGATTTTATTGAAATAACAACAAGCACATTGGATGAAATGACGTGTAAAGTGCCGCGCTTTCTACAGAGAACACAGCACAAGCGCAAGATGTACACGCCATCCAACCTGAATAATTCATAAATTCTATCGCGCCCTCGCTTGCCCCTTTGCCCGCAACAAATTCTTCCTCAATCGCCCGTAAGCAGTGGCTACGGTCTCTTTCAGAAACACCCGTTGCAAACAAAGGATCTGCGCGATCATCGCAACGATTCATGAATAATCCAGGCTAAAACAAGTTATTCGATCATACCCACGCCCGATAAAACCTGAATAGCATCATCCAACACATAAAAATCTTGCTTGCCTGTTGCAAGGTCTTTCAACATCAAGCCATCTTTTGCCACCTCATCTTCACCAATGACAACGACGAAGCGTGATTTTTCACGATCCGCAATCTTAAATTGACGTTTGGCAGCGCCACCGCCTGCATGAACCACAGCCAACCCTTGCTGACGTAAAGCATCGGCAACCTTGAGTGAATAAGCCAAGCTATCATCACCCAAGGAAGCAACCACCACATCCAACTGATGACCCTTTAGATCAGGAAGCAACATTTCCAAACGTTCCATACCCGCTGCAAAACCAATCGCATTTGTGGCAGTCCCCCCTAAGGATTCGACCAAACCATCATAGCGACCGCCTGCCAACACCGTGCCTTGTGCGCCAAGCTGATCGGTGACAAATTCAAACGCTGTACGGTTGTAATAGTCCAAACCTCGAACAATACGGGGGTTGACCATATAACTCACACCCAAGGCATCCAAACCTGTTTTTAAGCCTGTAAAATGCGTATCACAAGCTTGGCAACAATGCCCCACCATTTCAGGCGCATCCGTCAATTGCTCTTGACAGGCTTTGTTTTTACAATCCAACACACGCATGGGATTTTTTTCAATGCGTTCATTGCAAGTAGCGCACAATTGTTCACGGCATGTTTGCAAATAAGCCACCAACATTTGATGGTAAGCAGGACGACATTCGATACATCCCAAGCTATTGATTTCCAAACGTGTTTCCTCAATCCCCAAGGCATTCAAAAAACACTGTGCCATACTTAAAAGTTCCACATCTGCAACGGGACCTGTCACACCAAACCACTCCACACCAATTTGCTGAAACTGACGTAAACGCCCTTTTTGCGGACGTTCTCTGCGAAACATCGGCCCCATATAAAACCAGCGCTGCGCACCAGCTCGCGTTAAGCCTGCTTGCAAATAAGCACGCACTGCCCCTGCTGTACCTTCTGGGCGCAAACAAATATGATCGCCGCCTTGATCCTCAAAGGCATACATTTCTTTGGAAACAATATCTGTTTCCTCACCGACTGATCGAACAAACAAGCTTGTCGGCTCTAAAATGGGCAAGCGAACTTCCGATACCCCATGACAGGCAAACACCTTGCGCGCCACATCCTCAATATTGCGCCATTTTGCTACTTCTGCGGGTAAACCATCATGAATACCACGAATACTTTGTAATTTTTTAGCCATTCACCTCACCTTTTCCACACAATCACCTGATGATTGGAAGCCAGACTGTAAATACAGCACCTTGATCCAAACTACTTTCAACCGAAATATGCCCATTATGTTTTTCAATAATCCCATGAACTGCTGCCAATCCCAAACCTCTCCCTGTAAATTTTGTAGAGAAAAAAGGTTCAAACACTTTTGCCAACATGGCAAGTTCTATACCACAACCATTATCTTTCATGGCAAATCTTATATGTTGACCAGGCTTCAGTGTTCGAACGCGGCAATCCTTCGCAAGGTCATCCAAAGTTATAGATAGTTCAATTTTGCCATCTTCACCACACACTTCTTTTGCGTTCTCAAACAAGCTATTCAACACTTGTCGAAGCAGCTTGGCATCACCAAGACATTCAGGCAAAGGTGAATCCACACACAATTCAAACGTCATATACTTAGGTAATTGTTGCCGCCACATTTCAGACAGTTCTTCGACAAGCATCAGCAAATCTATTGATTCTAAAAAACAGATTCCTTCTCGCGCATACGACAACAGTTGATTGGCATGATCACTGGCTCTATAGCTCATTTCAATAATAGTTCCCAGTTTATTCTTCATATCCTTATCATTGGCACGCATTTCAAGCAGCCCTACATTCCCTATAATACCCTGCATTTCATTGTTGTTGACATCCTCCCCGCCCTAAAGGACGAGGATTCCTTGGGTTATTAAACCGCAAGCGGTTCTTGCTTCATTGTGGTTGCTATTGCATCCACTCCACAAGCGAAAACGGCATGTCCTGCCGTTAAGATGTTCAGTGCTGCGTTGTGGTCTGCGTTGACAGCATGACCACATGCTTGGCACAAAAACTTCGATTGAGACACACGATTGGCTTTTTCGGTATGTTGGCACTTACTGCATCGTTGGGATGTGTATGCGGCAGGTATATATTCAACCATGCCGCCACGCCAACGCTGTTTATACTCAAGCATCGCTGCAAACATGCCCCACCCTGCATCTAGGATGGATTTGTTTAAGCCCGATTTGACTTTGACATTTGAACCGTGTTTCTCATTGTTTCCTTTCG
>NVWS02000130.1 GCA_002746295.2 Zetaproteobacteria bacterium | reverse complement strand
TCTCTGACAGGCTTGGGTGATGATGAAAGTCCATTGTTATCGGATTCGGATGATGTGTTGGGTGATGTTGACTTATCATCGTTTGATTTATCAGAGAGTGATGACGTTGAAGTTAAGCCTGCTGATGATGCAACGGTGATCATGGATGCACCCGATGCCTTGAATTTGGATGATATATCTCTGACAGGCTTGGATGATGATGAAAGTCCATTGTTATCGGATTCGGATGATGTGTTGGGTGATATTGACTTATCATCATTTGATTTGTCAGAGAGTGATGACATTGAAGTTAAGCCTGCTGATGCACCCGATGCCTTGGATTTGGATGATGTATCTCTGACAGGCTTGGGTGATGATGAAAGTCCATTGTTATCGGATTCGGATGATGTGTTGGGTGATGTTGACTTATCATCGTTTGATTTATCAGAGAGTGATGACGTTGAAGTTAAGCCTGTTGATGATGCTGTATCTGATGGCTTGGATTTGGATGATGATGAAAGTCCATTATTATCGGATTTAGATGATATGCTGGGTGATCTTGACTTATCATCGTTTGATTTGACTGAAAATGAGGTGGTTGAGAGCTTTGAATCAGTTGCTGTGAATGAGCATGCACAAAGTACGCCGACTATGCCCAATTCTGGAGATGAGTATCTTTTAACAGAATTCTCAGACCTTAATTTGGGCGAATTTGATGAGGATACAGTCCTACCCAATGATAAATTGTCCAGTGTTAAGGCTTCTTCATCGTTAACTGTGGCTGATGAGATGGATGACCTCACCATGCAAATGGGTGCTTTGGATGATCTGGCGAAAGGTCTGCATGATGATTTGGGTGCGGAAAGTAGTCCCGATTTGGATGATTTTGATGACCTTGATATTGATTTGGATGCAGTGGATCATGATGCTGATTTGGAAGAGTTTACCAGTACCATTCAAGCAACACTGAAAGAGTTGGGTGTTGAGGATGGTGAGTTGGATGCTCTTGAAGTTGATGATACGAATATCCATGACATTGATGCTGATTTTGATGACTTAAATCTAAGTGAACTGGAAGAGGGTCACCTGAATAAGAAAGATGGTTTTGAGGCAAGTTTGGAGTTGGATAACCTATTAAGTGAGTTGGATGACTTTTCGAAAGGCGATTAATTCACTGGGAGAGCCTATAGGGCTTAGAAAATTGTAGTGAGTTTCAGTGAGCAGATCGTCACCCCCGAATACTTGTTCGGGGGTCTATCGTTATTCAAGTATAAGGCTACCATTTCCATAACACCCAATCGTCACCCACGAGTGCTTGTGTCGAGGGTCTATCGTTAGATACCCGATAAAAGATTTCGGGAATGACGGGGTGATTTAATACTTGTTCGGGGGTCGTCTATGGATAGATACCCGATAAAATGCTTGGGGGTGATTGGGTCACTTCGTGCTTGAACCACTATAAGCTTTGGATGTTATGTGAATTTGCTTTGTTTCTCTTCGAGTTCTTCCCAAGTTTGATAGGCATTTCTTAATTTTTCTTCAAGATCATTGAGCTTTTTCTGATCCAATTGATAGGCCTCTGTATGCTCTGTAAAGTAGTTGGGATCACAAAAACGTTGTTCGATGTGTCGTTTTTCTTCTTCCATGTTTTCGATATTGAGGGGTAAATTATCCAGTAACGATTGTTCTTTATAGGATAGTTTGTGTACGTTTTTTGTTGTTTTATTTGTGACATGGGTGTTGGTTGCTTTTTTGGTGGGTCTTGCTTGCTCATTTTGACGGTTTTTCCAAGATTGGTAATCGGAATAGCCACCTTCAATCGGCACAATGTTTCCATCACCTTCAAAGGCTAAAATACGTGATGCCACACGATCCATAAAAGCACGATCATGACTGACAACCAAAATTGTACCTTTGTATTGGGTCAAAGCTTGTTCAAGTACAGCCAGTGTTCCAATATCCAAATCATTGGTAGGCTCATCCAGAATCAAAATATTGGCAGGTTCTAATAAAAGTTTTGCCAATAAAAGCCGCCCACGTTCACCACCTGACAAAGCTTGTACACGCGCATTGAGTCTTTCCTTATCAAACAAGAAATCCTGCATATAACTGACAATATGGCGTGGCTCATGCCCACCAATTTGTACATATTGGCCACCATCAGGCGCCAAGACTTCTTTCAGCTTTAGCGTGGGATCAAGATCCCGCATTTGAGCAAGGAATGCGGGTGCAAGTCTTGCGCCATGCTTAATCTTTCCTTGATCGGGCTGTAACTTGCCCAGTAGTATATTGAGTACGGTTGTTTTCCCGATGCCATTGGCACCGACCAAACCAATACGTTCGCCCGCCATGATTTTATGGCTAAAGTCTTTGGCAATGGTGATTTTTTCACCCGATGGGCGGGTAAACGCATGGCTTACCTCGATGGCTTCCATCAAGATCTTTCCCGACTTGATGCCGCTGGCAACGCGCAAGGCAACATCCCCACCATGTAAACGCCGTTCGGAGCGTTGCTTGCGTAAGGTTTCCAAAGCACGCACACGGCCTTCATCGCGTGTGCGGCGAGCAGGGATGCCTTTGCGAATCCAACGTTCTTCATCCGCCAATACTTTATCAAATTTACGGTGTTGGGTGCTTTCAATGGCCATGAGTTCTGCTTTTTTATCCAAGTATTCAGCATACGAACATGGAAAGTGAATCAGTTTTCCACGATCCAATTCAATGATTTCTTCAGCTACAGCATCCAGAAAATAACGGTCATGGGTAATGAACAGTACCGCACCTGAAAAATTGGCAACAAAATCTTCCAGCCATTCAATGGATGCGACATCCAAGTGATTGGTCGGTTCATCCAGCAATAATACATCAGGTTCGATCACAATCGCACGCGCAAGCGCCACACGGCGCAACCAGCCGCCCGATAGTTCGCCTACATCACGTTGAGATTCCAAATTTAGGGTGGATATAGCCATGTCGATACGCGCATGTAATTGCCATGCGTTGGCATGTTCCAATTTTTCTTGTAACTGGCTCACAGTCTGTAACATGGCATTGGAAGGGTCATGTTCTAAAGCGTTGAGTGCGATTTGATAGGCTTCCAATGATTCAGCGATATGCCCCAAGCCTTCGGCAACCACATGAAACACGGTTTGCCCCGCTTCAAAATGGGGGTCTTGGGGTAAATAAGCCACCTTATGCCCACTGCGGATATGAATGTTGCCACTATCCAAGTCGGCGATACCTGCCATGATTTTAAGCAGCGTGGACTTTCCTTCGCCATTGCGCCCAATGAGTCCAATGCGAACGCCGCGTCCAATGGATAGGCTGACATCATCCAGTAAAATTTGTGAGCCAAAGGCTTTGTATAGGTGGTTCAGTTGCATCATAGGCATGGTTATAGGTCGCTGTTAAAAAAGTCAGTAGTCTTGCTTGAATCGGTGGGTGTTGTTTGAGCATCCAGCTCTTTGGGCGCAGTGCCTTCACGAAACGATTCTAAAAAGGGGTGAGTGGTGCTTGGGCTGGCAAGTTTACCATTTTTTCGATTGATCATGACCCATTCAATACCATCAGGCACAGGAAAAGACTCTTTTTTGCGATGGAGATGAAAGTCTTGCATGGCTGCAACCCATGTGGGCAAGGCTGCATGGGAGCCTGTTTCATGCCTTCCCATCGGCGTGGGGGTATCTCGACCAGTCCAAACACCTGTGAGAACTTGTGGTGTGTAGCCGATAAACCAAGCATCGACTTGTTTATTGGTGGTGCCAGTTTTGCCCGCAGCCGGTCGATGAAGTACACGGGCGCGTCGCCCTGTTCCGCGTTGAATCACGCCTTCGAGCATATTTGTGGTCAAGAAAGCACTTTGTGGATCAAGGATTTGTTTGGCGGGATGCATACCCTCACCTGCGGATAAAACAGGATCAACATGACATACCAAGCAGCGATGGCCTGCCACTTGACGAAGTAGTGTGTGACCATTGTGATCTTGAACCTGTTGGATACTCACGGGTTTCCATAATTTACCCCCCGATGCCAAAGGGATGTAGGCCTCGGTGAGTTGCTCAGGCGATACTTCTGTCGCACCCAATGCCAGTGCCAACTGAGCTGGAAAATCGTGGTCAAAGGGGAAATCACGAAGCTTACTGGTAAAGGTGCGAATGCCGACATCTTGCAACAACTTGATGGCAGATAGATTACGAGAATGTTCAAGTGCATCGCGTAAGGTGACAGGGCCTGCAAATTTATTTTTGTAATTTTCAGGTCGCCAAAAATTATCGGTGCTGTTGCCACCAAAGACAATGGGTGTGTCCATGATAATGGAGGCTGGGGTAAAGCCATGTTCCATAGCCGTGGCGTAAAGTAAGGGTTTAAATGCGGAACCAGGTTGCCGTCTGGCTTCGGACACACGATCAAAACCACTAAATTTGAAGTTAAAACCACCTACGCGTGCCAAAACTGTACCGCGTTTTAAATCAATCGCATACAGTGCGGATTCAATGGATGGTTGCTGGCTGAGTTGAATGCCGCCTTTGCCATCACCGCGAACGATGATTTCATCACCCGATATCCAATGGCGAGGATGGTCATCCCCTTTTTCGCGCTTTTTCCATTGCCACTTGGGTTTGCTTAAAATCCATGTTTGTTGCAGTGCAAAAATCTTCAAGTCCCCATTGACTTGAACTTTTTCCACCAATGCTGGAACAATTTGATCTGTTGCCAAAGGTAATGTGATATTTTTTTCAAATTTCCCCCATTGTTGACGAAGTTTCGCCCAATCTTGATGGGGGTGGTGTTTGGGTGTTCGATAGAACTGACGATGTTCAACATCAAGCACACCGTTGCGAACATCTTGAATGGCTTTGCGTTCGGTGGCTTCATCATAAGGCACGATAATGGTTAAGCCTTGTTGGCGTAAGGTTTTGAGCCCAAAACGGCTGACCAGTTGGCGATAAATTTCATTGCCATAAGCACCCAATAAGTGATTTTTTGGTAAGGGCGCAACATGAAGCGTTTCATGCATGGCTTTATCCACATCTTGAGGCGATGCCAGACCGCTATTTTTCATTAAATACAAAACAAGGTTACGACGTTTGATGGCACGCTTCATATTCAAGTGGGGTGCATATTTCCCTGGGGCTTTGGGTAAGCCTGCCAACATAGCAGATTCAGATAAGTTTAATTCATCCAATGTCTTATCAAAATAACGCTCTGCTGCTGATGCTACACCATAAGATCCACGCCCCAAATAAATTTGATTCAGATAAAGGTAAAGAATGTCATCTTTGGTAAATGTTTGTTCGATACGATAGGCAAGTATAATCTCTTTGATTTTACGAACATAGGTTTTTTCGGATGTAAGTAAGAAGTTTTTGGCCACTTGCTGGGTGATGGTGGAGCCACCTTGGACTTTATGTCCGGCATGAATATTGGCCAATGCTGCTGAGAGAATACGGGCAGGGTTGATGCCGGGATGTTCGTAAAACTGTTGATCTTCAGCGGCTAGAAATGCGTGGATAAGCTGTTTGGGTATCTCATCAAAGGGAGTGAGGAGACGATGTTCATCGGCATATTCAGCCAGTAGATCGCCTTGGGTGTTAAATACACGCGATGCAAGTTTGGGTTGATAGTCAGAGAGCTTGGTGAGATTGGGCAGGTTGCTAGAAAAATAAACATAACCTATGGTGACGCAAATCACTGCAAAAAGGGTGAGCGAGGTAATGGTTTTGAGCATGATGAATAAAATACGCATAAAGCCCGACTCTAAGGTAAAGGCTTTGCAAGCTGCAAGCATGGGGTTTCGGTCGGGCTCAAAAAAAGGTTTTACTGTGATTGAATTGATGGTGGTGGTCACAATCATGGGGATTGTTGGGGCGATTGCCGTGCCATCTTTTCAAGATTGGATCACGCATAGCACAGTGAACAATGCGACAAAGACTTTAATGTCCAAGTTAAAACAAGCACGTGTTTTAGCTGTAGCACAAAATCGCAATATTACCATGAGCTTTACAGCCAATGCTTTTGTCTATGATGTGGGTGTTTGCAAACAATGCGCCCAGCAAACGGTGAATTTTGTGAATGATTATCCCAATGTTGTTCTGACATGGACGAATGTCGGCACCTTGATTTTCAAAAGTTCAGGCAGTGTGGTGCGTAACCGTACCTTTACGCTCTCTCGGAATGGTTATCAGAAAAAAATTACTGTAAATATGATAGGTAGGGCTTATGTGCAATAAAAAAACATTCGGTTTTACCTTGATTGAGATCCTTGTCACATTGGTGATTGTATCCGTGGGTATGTTGGCTTTGGGGACTTTTTTTGCTTCGTCCATTCGTACTGAGGGGATTGCTCAAGAAAGAATTGCAGCGGTTCATATGGCAGAACAGTTGATTGAAAGTTGGCAAAATACAAATACGCCACCCACGCCTGATTGTAGTGTTGCGGGTGTTCAGGCAGGTATTTTGGTTGTTGGAACGACGTTGGCAAACTGTCGAGCAAACAATGGTGTGCCTGTGGTCTTCAGTTTATTGTTGAGTCAAACAGCAGCCACAGCACCTTTGCCATCCAGTCATCCAAGTTATGCTGCTGGTGTGGTTATAGCGGGTCTGCCTACTACTGTGAAAGTAGGTACAATGCTGCAAGGTTTGGATATATATGGCACGGTCATCAATGGGTCGTTAGCTGTGGATGTTCGTACAGCAAGTGTTTCATGGCAGCATAGTGGAAAATCTTACAATGTTTATTTAACACATATAACAAGGTATTAGTGATGAAAAAAGTGCAAATAAATCGCGGTTTTACACTGATGGAGCTTTTGATTGGTTTGGTCATCGGTATGATTATTTTAGCGGGCATGTCGTCTGTATTTATTACTCAAACGCGCACATCGACTATGTTAAGTGATAAGACAGCAGGTATGGGTGATTTATACCTTGCTTCGCAAATGATGCAGTCTGAATTAAGAGGGTCGAAAACGATTTGTTGGAATGCAGCGACCTCAAGCCTTGTCTATCAACCGTTTGATTCACCGATAGCTTTGACAGCAGCATGTCTTGCTCCGACGGCGGCTACCAATGGATCTTTTGAATTTCGCCCTATCAGTGGAACCAAACCAACACCTTATATTTGTTGGAACCGACCCAATGATGGCACAGGTTGCCAAGAATTATTACGAAATATGTTACCTGTAACGGGGCTGGCTGTTACATCAACGGTTAACACCACTATGCGGACGATTGTGCTGACTTCTCAATATCGAGGCCAAGATGGTTCTGCCAAGCCTTTAAGTTTGGAGTTTAAAATATGGCCAAGGAATTGATAATGAATACATCATGTTTAAAACCTTCCGAGAGAGGCTTTGTTTTGGCAACATCCTTGGTGATGTTGCTACTGTTAACGACCTTATCCATTGCGACGTATTATGGCACCGTGGTTTCGCAGCAAACCAGCGCAACAGCAGCCCGATCCACGCAAGCCTATTATTATGCTGAAACGGGTCTCAATTATGTCGCTTGGGCGATTCAAAATGATGCAGAACTGGATGCTTATGATCCCGTGAATAGATCCGATCCTTATGGTGTGGTGACGTTAAATGCGGCAAGTGTGGGCGATCTTCGAGAATGGGAAGCGAATCAAGGCAATCCAAGTCAGCTTGATGCCGTATCTACAAATCTTACAGATATATATAGTATAGGATTGCCGCCATTAAATCTTTATGGGCAGTTGCGTTATTTTGATAATAGAGATTTATATTCACGTCCTGTGGGCTTAAGGGGTGGGCAAACACTTGCTTTTAATGTGGTAGCATCACCTGTGTTTAATGATATTTACACGCAGTTGTCGGGCTATATTCGTTTGGATATTGATGTGTATGGTAATGTTGTTAGCTCTTTGTCTCCTTATGCCAATGGTGCGAGTAATCATGCATTGCCAACACATGTATGTAACGGTCGTACGGTGGGTGATGTGCCATGCAATGGTGCGATTGTTTGGTTGACGGCAGGCGATCCTTATTCGGATTTTCAACTGTCGCCTGTGGATATTTATGCCGCACCTTTGGTTGATCGATATGGTACCCCGTTTGCATCAGGGACTTTAAAACCTATTAGGCCACTGGGGTGGAGACCAGCCCCCTTACCCCCAGCTCTTCCCACGCCTGATCGATGGGGGCGTTTGATAAACCAGATAGTGCCAATGACCTCAACCACATACTATAATGGTCAATTATCTTGTGATGTGTACACTTATACAAGCGCAGATATTGCTTGTGATAAAGCAACTGGGCAATGGTTAACGGGCAATGCGGGTTTGGGCGGTGTGCATTTGGCTGTTTATGCGATTGGTTATGTGAATGGAGAATCGAGAAAAATGATTCGTATGTTGATTCAATAAAATTTTGTGATGCTTATCACAGATGGATCATAGATGATAGTGTAAGTTTCGCCTTGACATTCTCTATGGATTTAAGGTTAGATGTGACTCTAATCTAGAGGGTGCTTTAGTTTATATATATAATAGAGAATGGGAGAGAGACATGAGTATTAAAACAATTTTAGCAACGGCGTTTGCGATGTTTATGATGGTAAATATTTCAACTGCAATGGCGGACAATCCTGAAACGAGCAGTTCAAGTAACTCAGGGTATTCAGATAGTTCAGATAGTTCAGATAGTTCAGACAACGAGACAGCAACTACAAAAACGACTGTTCCAACAGTGTGTCGATGTGGTGCTATCATTGTAAAAGATCAATTAGAAAAAGACAAAGAAAAAGCGGATGAACATGCAAAAGAAGCGGATAAACATGCAAAAGAAGCGGATAAACATGCAGAAAAAGCAGATCATCATTATAAAGATGTAAAAAAAGATGAACATGCTTCTAAAAAAGATAAAAAGAAAGCTCATGCTGAAAAAGAAAAAGCTCATGCTGAAAAAGAAACAGCTCATGCTGAAAAAGAAAAAGCTCATGCTGAAAAAGAAACAGCAGATGATGCGGAAAGCAATGAAGAAAAGACAAAAAGATCACAATATGGTTCATGCACATGTCCTAATGGTGGATCATCTTATTATGTGCCATTTACTACTAAAGCAGCTACAACTGGATGGGCTCTTCAAGGAGCAGGAGCAGCAGGAGCAGCAGGAGCAGCAAACGGAGCAGGAGCAGCAGGAGCAGCAGGAGCAGCAGGAGCAGCAAACGGAGCAGGAGCTAGAGGTTCAAGTTCTGCATTCCGCGAGATTCGTGGTCAGTAATTCATAACGTTTAAAATTTTCAACTTGAATTGAAGAAATAGCGCCCCTTTGGGGGTGCTATTTTTTTTGCTGAAGTTGCCACATGGGCTATAGAGTGATTCAAGTATGAAATCACCCCGTCATTCCCGAAATCTTTTATCGGGAATCTAATGGTAGATCCTCGATACAAGCACTCGAGGATGACGATTAGGGAATATGGAAATGATAGTTCTATACTTGAATGACTATCGACCTTCGAGTACTTGTATTGAGGGTCTTTTGTTTTAAAGCATATAGTGATTCAAGTATTAAAGCACCGTCATTCCCGAAATATTTTATAGGGAATCTATCCATAGACCCTCGATAAAAGCATTCGAGGGTGACGACAGTATAATGTAGTATTCATACTTAAACGACTATAGGGTGGTTAGTTTCATGCTTTCGTTTGCATGTACTCGGCTATTGAAGGAGCAACAATGATAAATATAGAAATCGGTGTGGGTTCGGCCCATGAGCAAGTGGATGATGGGGTGGTGTTGCCTGTTTTAAAGGGTGGTGTATTCACGGCTTCAGGTGAAAATTTAAGAAACATGCAGACTGAGATCATGGATGATGTGTTAAAAACACGTGATATATGGGGAAACCAAGGTGAATATTACCCTCTGTATCGTTTGCAAGGCACAGCTTCGCGTAGCACAATGTTGTTGGCAGCGGGTGATGAAAAAAAATTGACCTTACATGTTTTACGTTCGCTTTCTGCCAAATTGACGAAAGATCTAAGCAAACAAGGTGTGCAGCAAGCGGCTTGTTATCTTGCTGAACTGCCTGTGAAAGGTGCGAGTGTTGCCGATAAAGTTCAGGCGATTGGTGAAGGTGCTTATTTGGGGCTTTATACATTCAACCATCATCAAACGACAAAAAAAGAAAGTACCAACGGCTTGCAATGTTTGCGTATCATGCTGACTTCTGATGATGCGGGTAAAGAAGAAAACGCGGCTTTGGTCAAAGCAAAAGCTGTGGCTTTGGGGACAATATTTGCGCGTAACCTTGGCAATGAACCTGGTAATATTTGTACGCCTGAATGGTTGGGTGAACAAGCGTTATCCTTATCTCACCCCAAGCTTAACGTGACGGTGATGGATAAAGAAGACATTGAAGAAGCAGGCTTTACAGCCTTATTGGCAGTCAACCAAGGCTCTGCCAAAGAACCCCGTTTTATTGTCTTAAACTATCAAGGTGGAAAAAAAGATGATGCCCCTGTGGCATTGGTGGGCAAGGGTTTGACCTTTGATGCAGGTGGTATCTCTATTAAACCATCGGCTGCGATGGATGAAATGAAATTTGATATGTGTGGTTCTGCGGCAGTGCTGGGCATTTTTAAAGCCATCACGGATATGAACTTACCCATCAATGTCTTGGGTGTGATTCCTTCGACTGAAAATCTATTGGGTGCAGCAGCCTATAAACCAGGGGATGTGATTACCTCCTATCAAGGCACGACGATTGAAGTATTGAACACCGATGCCGAAGGTCGGGTGATTTTGTGTGATGCCTTGGCGTATGCAGTGGAACAAAAACCTTGTGAAATCATTGATTTTGCCACCTTAACAGGTGCATGTGTGGTTGCTTTGGGTGGTCAGGCAACAGGTTTATTGGGAACGGGTGAGGCTGTTAAAGAAGGCTTGAAAAAATCAGGCAGACATACCCATGATCGTGTGTGGGAACTGCCGTTATTTGAAGAATACCAAGAACAAATCGACTCCAAGATTGCGGATATTAAGAACACAGGAGGACGTGAAGCGGGAACGATTACAGCGGCATGTTTCTTGTCTCGCTTTGTGGGTGATGTACCTTGGGCGCACTTGGATATTGCAGGAACGGCTTGGAATATGAAGGGTACGGATATTTCCCCAGTCGGTGGTGCAACAGGCGCAGGTGTGCGTTTGGTGGTGGATTATTTAAGCCGTAAAATTGAGCAAGCATAAAATATAGTAATTCAAGTATTAAACCGCCGTCATCCCCGAAAGCTTTTATCGGGGATCCATTGTTTGAAAAAAAGACCCTCGATACACGCACTCGAGGGTGACGATAGCGTTCATGTAGTATTCAAACTTGAACGATTATAAATATGAATAGGAGTGATGAAACGATGAAAAAAATCATGATGACAGCTATATTGATGGGTGGGTTAAGTTTTTTACCTGTTCAGAGTCAGGCTGCTGATTTTGAAGTGCAAAATACCTTTGAAGATACCATGTATGGTGGCATGTTGGGCGCGCTTGTTGGTGCTGGTGCAATGTTGGTTTCAGGGTCTCCATCGAAGCATTGGAGCTATATCTCTACTGGTGCTGGTATTGGCATTATTGCAGGTGCAATTTATGGTGTAGCAAGTGGAACCCGTGCTTTTGCAAAACTTGAAGATGGTCAGTTGCAATTGGGTGTGCCGATGCCTGAAGTGGCATTGTCATCCGATGGTCAAGTGGTATCCATGAATACGCCATTGTTTGAATCACGTTTCTAATTTTTATCTATAGTATTTAAATATGGAAACACCCTCTTAGATTGTTATTCTAACCGTCACCCCGAGTTCTTTTATCGGGGGTCTATGGATAGATACCCGATAAAAGATTTCGGGTATGACGGGAAGATTGGGATACATTGATACATAAAAAAGGATGCCTTTGGGCATCCTTTTTTATGGGCGATCTCACCGTCATGATTGCAGTAAAGATTCCAACTGTGTTAGTAACAATATAAGCTGCATAGGCGTTTTATTGTGTTTGTAGGTATCTGGATCATCGTGATGCTGGTAGTCTTGTAATGCTTGCCAGTGAGGATGTGATGACCAAGTCATCGCTTGTATGTTGTCACGTTGCTTTTTTGGCCATGCCAAAATGATGGCAGCAGCTTTGGTTTTAAGCATGGTCAATCGGTTGAGCCATTCACAACGCAATGGATGTGTTTCAGATCCACCCCAATCAGCTTGGCTTAAAGCGTCTTCAAGTTGGACAAAGGGGAGACATTGCAAGCTGCTTTGGGTCGCTTGAAAACAAGCTTTGATGGGCTGATGATGCGTGTGGTGAAGATATATTGCGGTTGCCATATGTGAGAGTATGCCAATGCGTTTAACTTCTGTTTCCAGTGGTATATCACTGGCAGTATCGTGCTTATCCAATGCGTTATGAAAATGTTGCATGGATTTTTGTTGTTTCTTCAACCACAGCGTATCCAATGCTTTTATATCAAATAGGCGTAACAACTCTTCGGCAAGATGAAGTGTATGCTCTTGAACTTGGAGTTGTAAAACATGACGGCTTTGTATGGCCAGTGTGCTGACTTTCAGTTGTTTGCGAAATGTTGCTAAGTTTAGCCACTGTTCAGCGATCAATAAGGCTTCGCAAATATTGGATATACTGACATCCATCAATGATTGAATATGATGAATGGTGATCATGCCAAAATGATTGATGATGTGATTGGTGATTTGGGTATGACTGATACCTGATTTCAGCGGGTGGGCTGCAATGGCATCTGAATAACGACGGCGCAGCAAAGGTGGAAAATAATCCATCAACATACTGTGCGAAAAGTGACTCCAAGTATCGAATGCCTCGTCATCCAAGGCATCGTGAATACGATTTTTTTCATGTCCAAGCATGACCGCCAGTTGTGGCAATAAAACAAGGGGTTCATCTTCGTTAAAACCTGGGTCAATGCGTCGATCCAATCGCGATGTTTTGAGTAAGGTATCACGCAACAGCAATAAACGTGGCAAATGAACTTGGGCATCCATATGTGTCAGTGCCAAGGCTTCGGCTTGGGTTTGATTATCATTTAAACATTGTTCGCTGATATGCTCACCCATGCTGTGTAATAGGCGGTTACGCTTGCTGATCGTGATGTCTTGTAAATGGGTGTCTGTGAATAAAATTTTTACATTCACTTCATGGTCGGACATGTTGACACCTGCGGCATTATCAATGGCATCGGTATGAATCAGACCACCTTTTTTTGCATATTCGATACGCGCGCGCTGTGTGAAGCCGAGGTTTCCGCCTTCGCATACCACCAAACACCTTAATGCTGTGGCATCCATGCGAACGGCATCATTGGCTGGATCTTGGACTTGTGCATGGCTTTCGCTGGAGGCTTTGACATACGTTCCAATACCACCGTTGTAGAGCATATCGACAGGTGCAGAGAGCATGGCTTGAATCAAGGCTTCCCCCGACATTTGTGTGACTTCAATGCTTAAGGCTTGCTGCACTTCAGGGCTGATGACAATGCTTTTGGCATTGCGTTCAAAAACGCCACCCCCTTGGCTGATGCTTTCACCTTGATAGTCACCCCAGCCTAAAACACCTTGAAATAAGCGTGTTCGTTCGGCAAAGGCTTGTTGGCTATCAGGATTTGGATCGAGAAAAATATGGCGGTGATTAAAGGCTGCGAGCAAACGAATGTTGGGGTTGATTAACATGCCATTGCCAAACACATCACCGCCCATATCACCAATACCAATGATGGATATGGCATCCAGATAAGCATCTTGATGAAGTTGCTGAAAATGATGGGCAGCACATGTCCAAGCACCGCGTGCAGTGATACCAAAAACTTTGTGGTCATAGCCATACTGTCCGCCACTGGCAAAGGCATCATCGAGCCAAAAATGGGCATGCTGTGCCTCATCGTTGGCATCATCGGAGAATCGGGCTGTGCCTTTATCGGCAGCCACCACCAAATAAGGATCATGGACATCATTGTTGGCAATTTTAATGCCTTGTGGTGGCTCAATCTGCTGTTGGACAAGGTTATCGGTCAAGCTCAATAAGGCGCGAATAAAAGCACGGTATTGTTGTAAAAGAAAAGCCGCACCTTTCCCATCGCGAATGACAAAGCCACCTTTGGAACCTGTGGGTACGATTTGACCATTTTTAACGACTTGCGTACTCATCAATTCCAGTACTTCGGTACGGAAATCATGGGGGCGATCTGAATAACGGATGCCGCCGCGTGCAACAGCACCCGCACGCAAATGTACCCCCTCAACATGGAGTCCATGCACAAATATTTCGCGAAAAGGGCGGGGACGTGGTGCAAAATCAAGTTGTGTTGTATCAAATTTGATAGCAATCGGCTCATGCAATTGACGCACAAAGGCATTGGTTCGTAAGGAGGCGGTAATCAAACTGGCAAGCGCATGAAACCAGCGGTCATCACTCAAGTGGGTGACCTCAATCATGGTTTCTTCAAAGTGTTGTTGGGCTTGTATGCTCGTATCATCATCCATAAGCAAACGATGTTGGGCAGCAAACATATCATACAAAGCAGCACTGACCTTGGGGTAATGCAACATGACATGCGATAGGGATAAAATCCCCGCTTCTGGTATCAGTTGGATGATATGATTTCGTAAGCTAAGTAACACCGCAATATCGCGAATGTTCAACGAAGTGCTGGTGAGTAAGGCATTGAGGGAATCATGATCGGATTCATCATTTAAGACGGCTTGTAAGGCCGTTTGTAAACGTGCGATGTCCTGCATGGGGAATGTGTCGGGAGCGCGGCATCGGATGCGGCTGATATGAACGGTTTGCTCGGCCTTGCCAAAATCGACATCGGTTTCTTGTGTGGCAACAAGTCCAAAGCCCTGAATATGATCAATCAACAGACCCAAGGGGATGAGTGTGTGCGATAAAATTTGAATCTCAATACCCGTGTTGATGGTTTCAATACAAACATGAACACGCCCATCTTGAAGAATATGATTTCTTAATTGGTAGTGTTTTAAAAATGTTTCAGGTGAGAAAATTTCTTGATATAAACGCGGTATTTGTTCAATTTCTTGTAAAGCATGGGGAACATTGATCCCTTCGGTTTGCTCAAGTAGATGACTGCGCGCATGATCTTTCCAAAAAATGATGCAAGCTTGTAAGTGGGCTTGTAAATGCTCGATATTGGGCCAAGGACTGTTGGATTCGATGGGGATAAAAAGAATACGATAAGGTCCAATGCCGAAGGAATCATGGTTGTGCACCACCAGTTTCATGTCATCGAGTGCGGATAAAATATGATGCATAATGTTGGGTCCAAAACGACGGCTGTGCATGGCTATAAACAAATAATCAATGTTTCCATGCGCTGGGTGTAAGCGATGCACCACCATATGGGTGGGTACGGTTAAATCGACAGTTTGGCGCAATGGCGTTATCCACGTCTGCATGGGCATGGAGCATAACATACTCTTTGGCATACGATCAAAGAGTGTGCGTATTTCTCGCAAATAAAAGGCAGATTGTTGGAGCAAAGGTAGCTGACTCAATTGTTGCCAAGCTTGCAGGATACTGGGGGTTTGGCTGGCATTGGCATGCCGTGCGCTGCGTGAGAAATGACCAATGATGGTGCTTTCCATGCTAATATTTTGTTTATTTTTCCAGATGATGCGTAGCAACTCAACGCGGGTGGTGCTGTAAATATGATGTTGCATGGCACTGATATGTAACCAGTTCATACCTTCATCACATGGCGCATCAAACGCTTCAAGTTGGGTATGAAAAAGGGGAATGATTTTGTTGAGAATACGTTGTTGACGCATCAAACCCCAGCGCTGAACACGCTTGGAAGCCTCAGGCTTGAGGGTGGCGTTTTGCATACCAAAGATAAGGTAACGCCCGTCGTTCATCCAATGCAAGAGAGCAGCATGGTGAGGTGAATGGTTATGAATGGCTTCGGATATACGTGTGAGTTGTTGAGTCATGGTCGGAAAGTCATGAATGGAAAGCTCGACTGCATGTAAAATGGCTTGCATATCATCCGTTAAAGGTTGGCAATCTTCAATCAGTGTGGTCGAAAGATGCAGAGCAATAAACATGAAGTTGCTGGGCTCTTGTGATTGGGGCTGCCTTAATTCAAGCTCACATGCTGCATCGCTGCACTGCATGGATAAGACCATGGTTTGTTGGGCAAGGGGTTGGATGTTTTTTTGAATCAAATAACCTTTGAGCGCATCCAAATAAAAAGCTTGATCAGGGCAACGAATCAAAATGAGGTGACGGTGTAAATTGTGTTGAGATAGGGTTTGGGCAGATATGTTGGTGGTTTTTTTGGCTTCATTTGAGTTGGGTAAGGGTAAAAGTTGCATGGCTTGATGCAGCAGTGCTGCTTGTAAACGAGGGGGAGGCATATGCAGTTGATGTTGTTGACGCGCTGATTCAATCAGGGCGAGTAATTGTTGTCTTATTTTTCGCATATAAGCTCCTGTTTATGATAAAATTTGATGCGTGATTTACCTGATTTTTTAGCAAGGTACATGGCAATATCGGCTTTTTTTAGCAGCTGTTTGGGAGTGTGACCATCGTGAGGATAGCAGGCAACACCCAAGCTGGCAGATACATGAACGATATGGGATCCAATAGCTATAGGCTTTTGAATATGTTCAAGGACTTTAAGTAAAACAGGTTTAACATCTTCAAGGTTGTTGAGTTCTTCAAGTAAGATGGCAAATTCATCGCCACCTATGCGAGCGACGGAATCGCTTTTACGAATGGCTTTTTCGATTTGCCGAGAAACAGCGCAAAGTAGTGCATCGCCTGCATCATGACCATGCTTGTCATTGACACTTTTAAACCCATCCAAATCAAGAAAACATACCGTAAATTTGGTTTGTTTTCGTTCACTGTTGGAGATGGCTTGTTTGAGACGTTCATGGAAAAGACGACGGTTGGGTAAACGGGTCAAAGCATCATAGTTGACTTCCGTTTCAAGAAAATTTTTCTGTTCAATCAGAGAGGATGCCGATGATAATACACCTGAATAATGGCTAATCATACCATAGCTATTGGTCACGGATGAAAGTGATAACCAAGCGGTTTCTTGAATGCCATATTGATTGCTTGCGAGTATTTCACCGGCCCAATGCCCATATTTGTCGGTATGTTTCCAAGCCTGTTGGATGTTGTTCGCATCAAACAAAGGTGGGGTGAGTTGACGAATGTTATAGATACGCAACTCATCACATGTTTTATGAACACGCGCACAGAATGCAGGATTTGCATCGACGATCATGCCCAAATGGTTGGTGATAAAAATAGCTTCTAAACTCGTATCAACAGCACTTTTAAATAAGCTTAAACGTTGCTCTGCTTGCTGGCGTTTGCTGATTTCACGCATCAACTTCAAGGTTTTTGAAGATAGCGTATCATACATGTTTAGAATGGTTGAAATAAGTAATTGAGTGGAATGGTTGACTTTTTTTTGAGCGATGATTTTTGCATCAGAAATATTGTTGCCTGCTTGAATGGCGAGTACGATATTTGCCATGTTCCGGTCTGTATCCAAAATATGAAAAGAGAGCCAGTGGGTGAGAAAAACAAGCAGTTCATGGGAGACTTTTTCATTCGATAATGCCAGTTCTTCCCGAAAGGTAATGATGCTATCAATGAAACTTTGGTGGTTGTGTTGATGGCTTTTAGTTTCTTCCTCTTCGGGTAAGAAACGATCCCAAATAGCCTCTTCGGACTGGAAATGATAAATGGTGTAATCACTGAGTTCATTCAAGACCTGTTCGATAACATGAGGCTTGGAGGATTGAGCAAAGTGATTGGCAAGATTGTTGACAAGGTGGACGAGTTTTTTGTGTTGTTCATCAATCAGGCTAATGCCTGTTTCAAAATTACTATTCCAAGGAAAAATTTCTTCTTGCATGATGGACATGGCAGGCTCCCTTGTGCTTCATTTTTTTACTTGTTATTTAATGTTTGATACAAATCCTCAAAGATTGATGGTTAAGTAAATTATAGCATGTTGGTTGCCATAAATGGGCAATATTTGGAGGGTAATATGGTCGATGAAAGTGTAAAGGGGCATCGCGAGCGTTTGCGACAACGTTTTTTCACATCGGGACTGGATGGTTTCCATGATTATGAGGTGGTGGAGCTGATGTTGATCTATGCGATTCCACGTGTGGATGTAAAGCCGATTGCCAAATGTTTGATGGCAAACTTTGAGACTTTGGCAGGGGTGTTTGATGCCAGTCAGCGTGAATTACAACAGGTGCATGGCATGGGGGAGAAGAGTGCGAGTTTCTTGGGTTTGATTCGGCAAGTGGGTGGGCGTTATTTAGCCTCATCCTTACCGCAAAAAGATGTATTTAACCAGCCTGATAAAGTGAAATAACACCTACGTTTCTTATTGCAAGGGCGTGGCATGGAGTGCTTTGGTGCCATTTTCACAGATCAACAACATCGCCACCTTGCCACTGAAATTTTATTTGAAGGTACAGTGGATCGTGCGGCTGTTTATCCTCGCAACTTAATCAAGCGTGCCTTGATATTGGATGCCAAAGGTATGATCCTATTTCACAATCACCCTGGTGGAACAGCGCAGGCAAGTTCAGCCGATATTCAACTTACGCAAACATTGTATGCAGCTTGTGAGCCCTTAGATATGAAGATTTTGGATCATTTTCTTGTAGCTGGTTGTGAGGTGTTGTCATTTCGTGAAAAAGGTTGGTTTATGCCTTAAG
>NVWS02000129.1 GCA_002746295.2 Zetaproteobacteria bacterium | reverse complement strand
CCCATCGTTAACGAGCGACCTGCTTTTTCACCCTCTTTGGCTTCGCCTGTTAAATCATCATATTTATTGGCATAACCGCGTGGCGTAATCAGCAAGCCCTCTTTGATGTATGAAGATGAATTACCAATAATCACCGTGGTCAACATGCCGATTTCTTTATCTGCCATCTCATCCAGCGTGGTCATTTGAATATCTTGGCGGCGGCGATATGCCGATTTCACAATGGCAACGGGTGTTTTTGGGTCACGGTGTAATAATAGAATACGTTGTGCTTCAATAATTTGCTGGGTACGCCTGCCTGACTTCGGGTTATACAAGGCAATAACGAAATCGGATGCGCCCACCGCATCAATACGTTTGCGAATGGTTGTCCAAGGCGTGAGTAAATCAGACAATGAAATGGAACAAAAATCATGCGTTAACGGCGCGCCAACCAACGATGCACAAGCATTGAGTGCCGTTGCTCCCGTCACCACTTCCACTTTTATATCGGATTGCGGTGTCCACCCATGTTGAAACAACACTTCATAGGTCGGTCCAGCCATACCGTACACACCCACATCACCCGATGAAATGAGTGCCACCACTTTACCCTGTTTGGCAGCTTCATAAGCCTCGACACAACGATCAATTTCTTCGGTCATGCCCTTGCGAATGACTTCTTTGCCAGCAAGTAAATCCTGCACCAGTTTGATATAGGTGGTATAACCAATGACCACATCTGCTTCTTCAATCGCAGCTCTTGCGCGAAATGTCATTTGCTCTTTGCCGCCAGGCCCAAAGCCTACCAATAGGATTTTCCCTGCTTTTTCATCACGGAGACTCGGAGATGCGGAGGAATGCAGCGTACCTTCGGTTGATGTTGCTTTGTTCATATTATTCCTTTACGAGACAAATCGACACAGTTGCATTTTTTCCATCGTGCCCTTTGTATTTATATTTTTCTACCATCAAATCATCTTGACTGCCGCCAGCTTTCAGAATCGAAGCCGCTTCACCCACCGAAGGCGTGCCGACATATTTCATCACCACGTCTGATGGATTCGGCACATCCACTTTTGCCAATTCGCTCGCCGCATACCATGTACAATGCCAGCCAAATTGTTGACACAACAATAATAAGCCTATTTCATCCGATTTCTTATCAATCGAAGCGACACTGACAACATCCGCTACCGTCAAACCTACCGATGATAAAGCATCTACAATTGCCGTTTTAATGGTTTCTTCTGGCGTATTGCGATCGCAGCCCAACCCAAGTATGACTTTCGCTGTGTTTCTCTGTGCCTCCGCGCCTTCGCGGTGAATATTTTTCAAGGGCGATACACCACCAGTTTTTCATGCAGTTCATCCCAAATTTTTTCAGGTAATGCCCGCTTGGTTACCCATAAAATCGCCGAAAATTTATCTGCATCGACATCTTCAAATTTTTCAAACAAACGAATCGTTTTGGGCAAAGGATTGGCGCGTGTCCACCAATCCATCGAAGAATTTTCACGCTCATCAATCAAAGCAATCGGCTCTTCATTGACCACATGGGCAGATACGCGCGTGATATTGATTTTTGGACATTCCACCTTCCAGCCCAGCTCACGCCCAAGAATATCCACAGGAATTGTTTTACCTACATCCGATGCGGTGGTTAGCACGGGCGTTGCGCCCATCAAGCCTGCCACATATTCTGCCCAAGCATTTGCACCACCCACATGCCCAGAAAGCACAGGAATCACATATTGCCCTGCATCATCCACCACCAATACACCCGGATCTTCATCTTTGGATACCATGTGCGGTGCAATCAGGCGCACGACAGCACCCAAGGAGACAAAATAAATAATTTGGTCGTAGTTTTGAAACATCAATGGAATCTGCGCGCGTAATGCACCTTCATAAGATTTGACTGTGTTCTCCACATCGGTAAACAGATGTTTAAATTTTTGAGACGTAATGATATCTGCTTGGGGTAGCTTCGGTGCAAGCTCAGCGGCTTGTGCTGCGCCGTGTTTGGTAATGGCGACCAATACAATTTTATCACCACGGAGACGCGGAGGCGCGGAGAGTGTTTTTGGGTTATTGTATAAGGTTTTTTTCATTTATATTTCTCCATGTTTCTGGGTGAATGTGGAAACACTTAAGCAGCCTGTCAATGTGTAAACCATCATATTTCCTCCGCGTCTCCGCGTCTTCGCGGCAGATCTTTTTTCTTGCAGCCGCGAATCATTTCACCGCGTTCTCTGTTTGCATTGCGCACCAGCATCAAGGATAAGTAATTCACTTTCTCACCTTTGAGCGACGCAACATCTCGAATAATTCTCTCTTCAGGCGCACCTGATTTTTCTACAAACACCGCATCCGCCAATAAGTCATGTTGGCTTAACCAATCAATCACACGATCCAACAATGGTTTCACTTTGAGCAATACCAAGGTATCAAAATGTGGTAATATTTTTTCAAGCTCATCCACACCATAACCTGCGGGTATAATAGCGACGGTGTCATCGGTTTCTGCCAATGGAAATGCAATGCTTGCCGCTGCCGCATGATACGATGGTACACCCGCAATAGTTTCCACTTCAATATCCGCATCCAAGCCTTGCACATAACGCGCTAAATAGGTGAATGTGGAAAACGTTGAGGCATCTCCTTCCACCAAAAAAGCGACATCGCGCCCACTTTGTAGTGTGGGCATAATTTTATCCGCAGCTCTTGCCCATGCTCGCGTCAAGACTTCCGTTTCATGGGTCATGGGAAACACCAATGCCAAAGCATCTTTGGGTATAGCCATACCTGTACGCTCGGCAATGCCCAAAGCATGGCTTTGCCCGCCTTTTCGGCGCACGGGATAACACCACATAGCATCCGATTGCATCACTTGCCAAGCCCTGCGTGTAATCAGCCCCGCATCACCAGGACCAAGTGATGTAGCTATTAGTTTTCCTTTATTCATCATTTAGAACTCTCTTTTTTTAATATGGAGGATAACGGGGCACAGTTTACATACAAGCTATTGACAGCGCGTCGACAAGCTAAAGATTCGTTCGATATATGGTATGCAAACAAAGCCGTGTGATGTTTAAGTGCTTAAGGAGTCAATGATGGAATGGGTCAAAGTTTTTCATATTGTGATGATGGTATCGTGGTTTGCGGGGCTGTTTTATTTGCCCCGTCTGTTTGTCAACCATGCGGCATGTACAAACGATGATATTGCTGAGCAATTGAGTGCGATGGAAGGCCGGTTGTATCGCTTTGTGACACCGATGATGTGGCTCACCTTGCTATCAGGTTCAGCACTGACATGGATGCAGTGGGATTACCTTCAAGGTGAACCTTGGTTTTATATTAAAATAACCACCGTTGGCTTCTTAATTTGGTATCATTTTCACTGTGGTCATTGGGTCAAAACCTTTGCCGAACAAAAAAATCAACGCTCGCATGTCTTTTATCGTTGGTTCAATGAAGCGCCTGTGTTGGCATTGGTGGTGATTGTTAGCATGGTGATTGTACGACCATTTTAATCGGATGGATGCAATAATAAGGTGATGCGTACCCAAGCATCATAATCCAATTGCTCGGCTCTTTGGCTGGGTGCAATGTCGATACTTTCAAAGTTTTCTACTGAGATGATGCCTTTAAAATTATTGAGAATCGTCTTACGGCGATGGGCAAAACCTTGCCTCACAGTCGTTTGTAAATGTTCAAAAGGACATTGCGGTGTGATGCCATGTGGTGTGAACAGTAATACCACAGAATGCACCTTGGGTGGTGGCGAAAAGGCACCGGGGGCAAGCAGTAAGAGGCGTTTGACATGGTAGTGATGTCGCGCCAAGACGGATAAACCCCCATAAGTTTTACTACCTGGCCCTGCCATGATGCGATCACCGACTTCGCGTTGGTACATCAACACCATACCCCCCGACAATGAATGACTCGCCAATTGTGCGGTCAAAGGGCCACTGATATTGTAGGGTAAATTGCCTGCAATCCATTCGGGTTGTTGTTGCTTCACACTCGCATCAAGGACTTTCAGAACATCACCATGAATCACGTCAAGCTTATCATATACTTGGCTTTCTTCGCGCCACATATCAGCAAAACGGTCATCCTTTTCAATCACCGTTAAATGCCCAACACGTTCCAATAAAGCTTTGGTAATCGCACCAGGTCCAGGCCCAATTTCAATCACTGATGAGCCTTCAGGCAATGCCATAGCAATTTTTTGAATGGCATGTTGGTCATGTAAAAAATGTTGCCCCAGTGCTTTATTGGCTCGATGTTGCTTATGTACTGTCATATCAATTCACCCAGCCTTGTAGTTGTTGTTGAACCATACGACTCAAAGCCTGAATATGTTCATCTTGAGCGTTGAGCGCAGGGATATAACGTAAATCCTTCCCCCCCGCCTTAAGAAAATAACCGCGATTTTCAACACCAATTTCTTCCAAGGTCTCTAGGCAATCGGCAGAAAACCCTGGGCAAATCACATCAACGGTTTGAACGCCATCTTTCGCCCATGCTCTCAATGTCGCATCGGTGTAGGGTTGTAACCAAGGCTCTTTACCAAAACGTGATTGAAAACTCACAAACCATTCATCATCTTGAAGCCCTAAAAGCTCAGCCACACAAGCAGATGTTGTCTGACATTGGTTTGGATAGGGGTCACCTTGATCAGCATAACGTTGAGGAATGCCATGAAATGACATCAAAAGGCGTTCATTTTTACCATGTTCTTGCCAATGCTTACGAATACTCGCTGCCAATGCCGCAATATAGGCGGGATGGTCGTGATAACTGTTGATCATGCGTAGCCCTGGTACATAGCGCCATGTTTTCAAAATATCTGCCACCGCATCGAAAGTCGATCCTGTGCTTGCACCTGCATATTGGGGGTAAAGAGGGAAAATAAGAATGTTACCACAACCCTGCGCACGCAGCTTTTCCAAACCTGATGCAATCGAAGGGTTGCCATAGCGCATCGCCAGTTCCACACAAATATTATCGCCCAATTGAGCCTGTAGTTTACTTTGTTGTTGCAAACTATGCTGCATCAACGGCGAACCTTGTTCTGTCCAAACACTTTGATAAGCGTGTGCTGACTTTGCTGGGCGAATGTTTAAGATCACAAGGTTGAGAATAAGCCACCAAACAGAACGGTTCATTTCAACCACACGTGGATCAGATAAAAACTCTTTTAAATAGCGGCGTAAAGCTGACCTTGTGGGTGCATCGGGTGTACCAAGGTTGGTAAGCAATAAACCGATTGTTTGTTTTTCGTGCATGAATGTGTCCCCTGAATTTCTGTCAATATTCACCATCCCGATAAGATGCCTATGCCCTTAAAGTAACGGCACCCTACGGTTTACGATGAGAAATAAGCTATGATAGTCGCCTACTTCAAGACAGGACACACTATAGATCGTCATGCGTATTTGAACACCGTCGGGCATGTAAGTACTGGTCTTTTACATGGGTGTTAAGCTGGACAGTTCAAGAGCTTGCTAAACCTGTAGAAGGATTCCGATCTGGTTTCTCTTGGTTACATGTCCAAAATATTTTATCGGGCATCTATCCATAGACCCCCCCCCGACACATGCATTCGGGGGGATACTGATTTTTAGTTAAGCACGTAACATGAGTTAAAAATGTCTGACTTATTTTGGTTGTTTTTAATCGCCACAATCACACACCGACCATTGCAAAAATTCACGCGTTTCAATGCGCTCAGGGTGTTCAAAGAAATCACCACACGATCCAGTTTCTATGATTTTCCCATCACACATGAAAATAACCTGCCCTTGCAAACGTTGTGTTTGTTGCAAATCATGGGTGACACATAAAAGGGGCATAGATTCTGCCAATTGACGTAAAGAGGCTTCAATCAACTCTTTGGAACGCGGATCCAGCGAAGCTGTAGGTTCATCCAACAACAACATCGAAGGTTTTAAAGCCAAGGCTCGCGCCAAACACAAACGCTGTTGTTGCCCCAGTGATAAACTTGCCGCTGGCATGTTCAAACGATGTTTGACTTCATCCCATAATGCTGCCTTTTCCAAACAATGTTGAATCCATCTGCTTTGATTTTGTTTGCGTTGTTTTCGAGATAAACCAAAAATAACATTTTCAGCAATGGATACAGGAAAAACGGAAGGTTTTTGCGAAATCAATCCAATGTGCTTTCGTAGTGCATCCACACCACCATGCCATTGACGTAGGCGCTGCTGGTTCAGCTTGATATCTCCCTGCCAAGTTTCATTCAAACCTGTGATACAACGCAGCAATGAACTTTTGCCTGCACCCGATGGTCCAATCAGGCTGGTTATACCCTTTTCAGGCAATGAAAAACTCACATCTTTGAGAATAATTTGATTGGATAGGTGTAAATATAGATGTTCGCAACAAAGTGAATCGAAAGCATGCCCCACGTTCTTTTGCGAGCCTTCGATAGGTTCAGGCACCGCCTTGTGTGATAGATTCATACTTTCTCCTCAAGTCGACGCAATGCCAATGCCAGCAAACTAAAACACAAGATGAGCATCAAAAGAATCACCGCAGATGCCCAAGCCACACCCACAGCATGTGCATCGGATCCTTCTTGTGCCAAATAAAAAATATGGGTTTGCAAACTTGTCACAGGACTCAACATCGAATCTGGCCAATCCACACCTGAAAAAACAGTGGCTGTAAATAAAATGGGGGCAGTTTCTGAGAGTGCGCGTGCCATGGCCAACAATAATCCTGTTAAAAACCCAGACCAAACCAACGGCACCCAAACCCGTCCGATGATTTGAACAGGGCTTAAACCCAAAGATTTGGCTGATTCAGTTTGTTCCGCAGGAATACGTTCCAAGGCATGAATCATATTACTGGTTAAAAGGGGCAACACAATCACTGCCAAAATCACCCCGCCTGCTGCCAATGAAATACCCCAATGCAACAGATGCACCAATACAATCAAACCACATAAGCCATACACAATGGGAGGAATACCTTGTAAAAGTTGCAAGATCATCATTAAACCACGTTGTTGCGGCCGAGAAGCATACAAGGCATGGAACAAAGCCAATGAAATCGCCACGGGTAATGCCAAGATACATGCCCACAACATCAACCATAATGAGCCGATGATTTGAGGCCACAAACCTTGCCCTGCTTCAATCATACTGGATGATTCTTCTGCCCCAAAAATAAGTGACCAACTCAAGCTATCCCATGCATGGCTTAGAATATAAACAAGAGATGCCAATGGAAAAAGAAAGGCAGGCAATGCCAATAGCATCAAAAACCACTTCATCGTATCAACGACCGACGCTGTGCCAAAAGACTTAAACCCATCGCCATCACCGCTAAAATCAAACCACAGCCCATCAAGGCAGAGAAGTGTAGAGAGCCAAAGGAAGCTTCGCCCATTTCACGACCAATGCGTGAGGTGAGTGTTTGGGCTGGTTCTAAAATATTGTAAAAAGGTTCAGGTAAACGATCCATCGAGCCGACCACCAACATCACCGCCATGGTTTCACCCAAAGCACGACCCAATGCCAACAATATGCCAGAACGAATGCCCGGCCATGCTTGTGGTAAAAGCACCCGAAACAAACGCTGTTGCCAATCCAGCCCAAGGCTCATTGCTGATTCACGCTGTTCTTGTGAAATAGCTTGTAAAGCATCTTGAGACATCACCATGATGGTGGGTAATATCATCAAAGATAAAATCATGCCTGCCGCCAAAAGGTTATGCCCTGTGAGTAAATCCAAACTGTGTTGTAAAAAAGGCAACAACACCCACAAACCAATCAAACCATAGACCACCGATGGAATACCAGCCAGAATTTCCATGCCCACACGTACAAGATCACGCCATGTTTCGGACATCATTTCACTGCTCACAATGGCGGCAGCAAGACCACAAGGCAGCGCGATGATCATGGCTATCAACAATGCCCACACAGTTCCGACAATCGCAGGTAAAAAACCAAACAATGATTCATAAGGATACCACGCATCACCCCAAAGCACTTGTATGCCAAAGGCTTGCCAAAAGGGAAGCGAGCTTTGAATTAAAAACCCCAACAATACCAACACACTCAATACCGCTGAGAGACATCCCAAGGCAACAAAGATTTTTAGAGGGTTGAGGAAATGTCGCACCTTATGTTTAATGAACGGGTAAATAACCCACTTTTTTCACAATCGCCTGACCATCTTGGGAGAGTAAGAATTGAACAAAATCACGGGTGTTCTTTGAAGCATTTTTAGCTAACAATACATGCAAACCGCGCGCAATCGGATAAGTACCATCACGCACATGTTCGATGGTTGGGGCAATGGCTTGACCATGTACGATCACATCCACGCCACGCACAGCATCATTCAACCAGGCATTGGAGAGCATACCAATGGCATTGTTACTGCGTGAAACAATGGATTGTTCTTCATTGTTGGATCCCGAAATAATGGATGCACCCGCAGCGCGTGCATGTGAACTACCCAGCACAGCCTTGGCAAACACATGGCGTGTGCCACGTGAAGCTTCTTTATCAATCACCAAGATGCGTGCATCTGCACCGCCAAGCTCTTTCCAGTTGCGAATCTTACCACGATAAATATCTGCAATTTGTGCCAGTGATAAGGCGTGGATACCACTCATATATACAGCCTTAGAGACCACCACTGCCACGGCATCTGATGCGATGACAATATTGTCCACCTTGCCATCAAGCTTGGCTTGTTCTTCGGGCGATGTTTCTCGTGAAGCCATGCCCAATTGGGCGGTACCTTGGATCATCGCAGCAATGCCCACCCCCGAACCACCACCCGAGACCATGATTTTTACATCAGGATGCATGGCATGAAAAGCCGTTGCAGCCTGTGAAACTACGGGTAATACAGTGGTGGAACCCACCGCTGCGATGTTTTCCGATGCTACTGCGGGTAAACTCAACAACAACGATGCTGCCCATATTATATGTTTCATATCATCTCCGAATATACTCAATTTTTACAAGCTATTCCTTGAGTCGGAAACATTTGAACATCATTACAAGACCAAGCATGTATTAAAATTCGAAAGTGAGGCACTTCCAAAATATTTTTTCGTAAGGGTTACTTTCTACCTTGGATATATTGACTGGTGTACGCTTGTGCATCATTCATTTGACGAATCGCTTGAGCCAAACTGCGAATGGTGTTGAGCATAATATCATTGCTTAGGCTTTGACGGTATTCCATCATATATTGCATGGATTTCTGTGAGAATAAATAAAGCGTACAGGCTGCTGTCGCTTTGATGGTAACACTCGTTTTGGCATCATCAAACAGAGACATATCACCAAATTGCGAACCTTCCTCGAGCTTGGCTATGCGGACTTGTTGACCATTTTTTTGATGCTCTAAGACAACAGACCCCGTTTTAAGAATGAAAAGACCTTCAGGATCCTGTTCTTCTGCAAGAATGACCGCCCCTTTTTCATAACTTTTACTTTCAATCAATCCTTTCAGAATCCGCTTATCATCTGAGGAAAGTGTTCTGTGAAAAAGGTGTTCTTCCAACCATGTCATATCAATGTCCATTGTGTTACCTCTATTTTTTTATGTATACGTCATGATGACGCATCAACCATAAGCGTGTGATCGTTACCCGTTACTATTATATCGTCGTTTAAGTATCAAGCTACCCTATCATGCCCGAAATATTGTACAGGTCATCTAGGCATATAGTGATTCAAGTATTAAATCACCCCGTCATTCCCGAAATATTTTATCGGGAATCTGATGATAGATCCTCGATACAACCCATCGAGGATGACGTACTCGGGGGTGGCGTACTCGGGGGTGACGATGGATACCCAAATTCTCCAAAGCTCGCGCCACTCGGGGGTGGCGTACTCGAGGGTGACGGTTCGGATGATGATCATCGTGAATCATAGAATCACAGTAAATAAGTGGAAAGTTAAGCCCGAACACCTTGTAAATATTGCTGTGCGTAGACTTGATTATTATTCATGTCCCGAACCGACTGAGCAAGATTGCGAATGGTATGAAGCATAATATCGTGCATAAGGTCTTGGCGATATTTCATCATGTACTGCATGGATTTTTGAGGCAGGTGGTAAACTTCACATGCTTCCAATGCTTTAACGGTGACGCTGGCTTGATGACCTGTAAACAAAGACATATCACCCAATTGCGAGCCTGCTTTAAGCTTGGCGACATGTGTAGATTGACCATGTTGTTCATGTTCCAGTGTCACAGTACCTTTGTTTAAGATAAACAGCCCATCCACTTTTTGGGTTTCAAGAATGATACTTTCACCTTTGGCATAACTTTTAAGATAAACCAAACCTTTCAGTATATTTTTTTCATTGTAGTTCAATGTACGGTGAAAAAGGTTTTCCTCTAACCAGCTGATGTTGATTGTCATTGTGGTCTCCGTATTGTTTTTGGTGTGGCGAATGATAGAAAGCCTGCAATAGCTTCGATGTGACTCAAATCACCATAGCAATCTTTGCATTCTATGCATAGGCTCGCCGAACTTTTTTGCTGGGAGTTTTGCTGTGCTAACCTTTCAAGATTTAATGATGACCTTACAACGCTACTGGGCAGCTCAAGGCTGCGTGGTGCAACAACCGTATGATAGCTCCATGGGTGCAGGCACATTTCACCCTGCGACTTTTTTGCGTGTATTGGATGATAAGGACTGGCGTTCTGCGTATGTGCAACCCTGCCGCCGCCCTACCGATGGTCGATTTGGCGAGAACCCGAATCGTTTACAACATTATTACCAATTTCAGGTGATTTTGAAGCCAGCACCTGACAATATTCTTGAATTATACTTGGAATCTTTAAAAGAAATCGGCATTGATACAGATGTGCATGATGTTCGCTTTGTCGAAGATGATTGGGAATCACCGTCCTTGGGCGCTTGGGGCTTGGGTTGGGAGGTTTGGCTTAATGGCATGGAAGTCACCCAATTTACTTACTTTCAACAAGTGGGAGGCGTAGAACTTTCGCGTACGCCAGGTGAAATCACCTATGGTTTGGAGCGTTTGGCGATGTATTTGCAAGGTGTGGATAATGTCTATGACCTGGTGTGGGTGGAAACACCTGAAGGCAAGAAAGTGACCTATGGCGAAGTTTTTCATCGCAATGAAGTGGAATTTTCAGCTTATAATTTTGACCATGTAGACACTGCTTTTTTACATGAGCAATTTGACCATGCCGAAAGTGACTGCAAACGCTTAACCGAAGCAGGCTTGGTGCTTCCTGCCTACGAAGAAGTCATGAAAGCATCGCATGCCTTTAACTTGCTTGAAGCACGCGGGGCGATTTCTGTGGCAGAACGACAACGGTTTATAGGGCGTGTTCGCGGACTTTCACGCACCGTGGCACATGCGTATGTAGGAGTAGCATCATGAATACAGTACCCTTATTGATTGAAATTGGTGTCGAAGAAATCCCCGCAGGTGTCGCGCCACGTATGGGTGAAGCACTTCAACAAGCTTTAACCGAGTTGTTAAGCAAGCACCATATCGAATCGTCAGATTTAGCTTTGGGCGTGACACCACGTCGCTTACTGATTCATGCGGATGCTTGTCCTTTGATGCAAGCCGACCGTAAACAAATCCTATGGGGACCGCCTGAAAAAGTTGCCTTTCGTGAGGGAGACCCCACCAAAGCCGCCGAAGGTTTTGCAAAAAAATCAGGGCTTCGTGTTGAAGATTTTGAACTGGCAGATAAGGGTGATGGTAAAGCACGTTATATGAAAGCGGTGCAAACCGTCCACGGGCGTGATGTATGCAGCATCATTGCCGAAGCCATGCCTGATATTCTACGCAAGCTTCCTTCCCCCAAATCCATGCGCTGGCAAGATGGCGCGACGCGTGCCGATGCCTTTATTCGCCCGATTCGTTGGATCGTTGCACGTTTGGGAGATGAAATCATTCCCTTTACCTTTGCAGGCATTGCATCAGGATTGCAATCGCGTGGTCATCGTATGTGCAAAGATAATTTGGGCGAAATTAGTGTAGACACTCCTTTTGCATGGCTTGAAGAACGCATGGTGATTGCCGACCGAGATACACGAAAAGCTAAAATTTTGAATGATTTATTAACGTCTGCAAAAGATGCAGGTGTTAGCCTTGTTAAAGATGATGATTTGATAGAAGAAGTCACTGACTTAACCGAATGGCCACATGTGATTACAGGTCACTATGATGAAGATTTTTTACGTCTACCGATTGAAGTGAGTCGTATTGAATTAAAACATCATCAACGTTGTTTTTCCACCGTTGATGATAAAGGCAACACATCCCATGTCTTTTTTGCGGTTGCCAATATCAAATCCAAAAATCCTGCGGCGGTTGCCCAAGGCAATGAACGTGTGGTCAATGCACGTTTGGCCGATGCCACCTTCTTTTATGATCGTGATCCAAAAACATCCCTAGAAGCCCGCGTTGAAATTTTATCCACCATCGTGTTTCAAGATGGCTTGGGCATGGTGGGCGATCAAGTCGGTCGTTTGCGCGGCTTTGTTTTGGATAATGCTAAGGCACTGGGTATTGATGCCAATGAAGGTCAACGCGCGGCATACCTTTGTAAATCTGATTTAACCACGGGATTGGTGGGTGAGTTCCCTGAATTGCAAGGTTATATGGGTGGTATTTATGCCAAAATGGATGGTGAAAGTGTTCATGTCTCTACAGCAATATCTTATCAGTATAATGGTTTTCCCAAACTATCGGAAGTAAGAAAAGGTAGCAGCGTCGAAGGTCTAAAAATTGCTCGTGCAATATCTATTGCAGAAGACATGGATCGGTTGCTTGGTTATTTTCATGTTGGGCGCATCCCTACTGCCAGTGCAGATCCCTTTGCTTTAAGGCGATCGGGGATTCAATTGGTAAAAATACTTTCTTATTCAGGAAGACCTGATTGGATGAAAGTTTCAGATGATTGGACTCCAATTGATATAACACTAAAAAATATTATTAATTCTAGTGCTAAACAATGGAATGAACAAAGAATTACAGTTTCTATATCAGAAGATACCAAACAAAAAGTTTATGACTTTATTATTGAACGAATGTTAAACTATAACTTTGGGTTTTCTTATACTCCAACGGCTATTCAATCAGCCTTAAATGCAACAACGGATAGACCCTTGTATATCATAAAAAATATTGCAAAAATATTATCTGACTTTTCAAATACTGAACATGGGCAAGCTGTTGCTGCGGCGAATAAACGTATTGCCAATATCTTGAAAAAAGCAGGTGATATTTTCCCCAATATTGATACAGCCTTATTTGAAGAAACTGCCGAACACGTTTTGTTTGATGCCTTGCAAAAACTTCAAGCGGATTTTCCAAGTGAACCCAAAGAACAATTGGAAGCCTTGGCAAGCTTGCGCCAAGCTGTCGATAGCTTTTTTGATGATGTGATGGTGATGGCGGATGATGAAAAAGTGAAAGCCAACCGTTTGGCATTGCTGGCACAGCTTCGCGCCTTGTTTTTACAGCTTGCAGATATTTCAAAGCTGTAAACTCCTGTCCTTTCATTATGACTCAAACATTCAAGCACTTCGTCATTCCCGAAATCTTGCATCGGGAATCTAATGATAGATCCTCAATACAAGCATTCGAGGATGACGATTGGGTGATAGACATGGTGATTTTATAATTGAATGATGATATGAATAAGCCAACCCATATTTTAATCATCAATAGCGGCAGTTCATCCATTAAAATGTCGCTACTTGCCATGCCTTCGGAACAAGAAATTGCCTATGCCACGGTAGAATCTATCGGCGAAGAAGATGCAAAACTTACATGGCAT
>NVWS02000128.1 GCA_002746295.2 Zetaproteobacteria bacterium | reverse complement strand
TCATTGCTTGCAGCAGGTCTTACGGGATTATCTGCCCCTGATGGTGGTGAAGGTGCGGTGGTCACGACGCAGCAACCATCAACCAACACCGCGCATTATTATTTTGCCAATGCTGCCGCAGCCTTGGGCGGTGCAGCGATTGTATCAGGCTTACTTTTGCACTTTGATGATATTGAAATGGATGCCTTAGATCCTGATACTTTGCACATGGTGCTTACTATTTTAGGTACAGCGGGCTATGTCTATGCCATTGGAAAAGCACCAAAAATTATTGGTGGAAACAGCAATGGACATGCATCTGCAGGTATTGCAGGCGCAGCATTGATGGCCACAGGTATTTATTTCGAATGGTAAAGGAGAAGATGATGCGGACATTATGGGCAGCAGTATTGATATTGGGTTTTGCCTCACCAGCGATGGCTGAAAATATCATTCCAGAGATGTTGAAGACCTATGAAGCAGCGGGAGCAAGTCATTTTGATGCCAAAGCTGGAAGTGCTTTGTGGCATAAAAAATACGCTGCACCTGAAAATGCAGAAAGCCCTAAACCTCGTAGTTGCCAAGCTTGTCATGGTGTTGATTTAACCAAATCGGGTGCACATATTCGTACAGGTAAAGTGATCGAGCCGATGGCCTTATCGGTGAACCCACAGCGATTTAGTGAAGCCAAAAAAATGCGTAAATGGTTTCGTCGAAATTGTAAATGGGTGATGGGGCGTGTGTGTACTGCCCAAGAAAAAGGCGATATTTTAACATATCTCCAACAACAATAAGGAAGATTGGTATATGATACGTTTTTTACTTTTATTTACTGCATTTTTTGCCGCTCAAACCGCCTTTGCAAGCGATAATTTCTTGGGTGTTCCACGCTTTAAAGGTGTGAAACCCGTGTTTAACAGCAATTATGAATCAAGCTGTGGAGAGTGTCATTTTGCTTATTTTCCAGGTTTGCTTCCAGGGCGTTCTTGGAAAAAGCTGATGGATCCGAAAGCTCTTGAAGATCATTTTGGTGAAAATGCTGAGTTGGAAGAACCCGATCGCCTTGAAGTTTTGAATTTCTTGGTGCGTAACGCTGCGGATCAATCGCATTATAAACGTTCGGTTAAAATTGCACGCTCGCTTCGAGATGGTTCCACACCGTTACGAATCACTGAAGTGCCATATATCAAGCGTAAGCACAGTGAAATTCCTGCTAAGATGATTAAAGGCAATAAGAAAGTTCGTTCGCTGAGTAATTGTTTAAAATGCCATACGCAAGCCAAGGAAAAAGGTATATTCGATGAGGATACAGTATCTATTCCTGGATATAGAGAGTGGGATGATTGATTTGTTTGGCTGCTTATGCGTATAAACGCATATTGTTTTGTAAAGGTGTCGATGATTCGGCACCTTTTTTGTGTGATATAGTCATTCAAGTATGAAACCACCGTCATCCCCGAAATCTTTTATCGGGTACCTATCGACAATTATAGACGATGTCTAAGTGAAAAAAACTAGTGTTTGTAACACATTGATTTATATGGCGTCCTATACTTTAATGACTATAGACGACAAAACATGACCATGAGGTCATGTTTTGTTCATGCTTGGGTGATGGTAAAAAGGATATGTTTCGCCTCGAATTTTATCAACCATGGAGTTTTAAATTGAAGAAATATATCAAGGTTTTGATGACGTTTACTTTCATGAGGTATTTTTTGATGGTGTGCGTGGTATTTTTTTCCTCTCAAACAGCGTTTGCAAGTGATAGTTTTTTCGGCATTCCTCGTTTAAACGGCGTAGAGCCTGTATTCAACAGTAATTATCAATCCAGTTGCGGAGAATGTCATTTTGCTTATTTTCCAGGTTTGCTTCCAGGCCGTTCATGGCAAAAACTCATGCAAGCCAAAGCATTGGAAAATCATTTTGGAGAAGATGCTGAATTAGAGGAGCCTGATCGCCTTGAAATTTTGAACTTTTTGACCGGTCATGCTGCGGATAACTCCCCTTATCAACGTTCCATTAAAATTATACGTTCGCTCAAAGCTGACAGTACACCGTTGCGTATTACCCAAGTACCTTATATTCACCGAAAACACAGTGAAATTCCTGTACGACTGATTAAAGGCAATAAAAAAGTTCGTTCTTTAAGCAATTGTACAAAATGTCATACGCAAGCCAAAGAAAAGGGAATTTTCGATGATGATACGGTCTTTATTCCTGGACATGGTGCGTGGGACTGAGTAAAACATGCGGATGATTTTGAAAGCTTCTTTTTTATGTTGGATTATCTGTACTGGACTCATGCCATATCAGCTTGCCAATGCAGCAAACCAAACCCATGATGTGATGTCCAACTTAAACCTTCGGATCAATGATTTAACCGTGTCGTTGCTTAACAAAGATAAACATAAATCCCTTATGCTGTACGATAGCATTCAATTGACGGTTGAGAAATTATGTCAGCAGATGAAAAATCAAGCGTTTGATGAAAAAAAATACCGTGAATTGATGATGGCATACGCATGGATTCGCGTTATATCGATCAATTTCAAAAAACATGCTTGGATTGGTGCTGCGATTTCCTCCAATCAACTTCATGCCAGCTTTATTCGTTTCACGGAATATACATCCAAGCTTCAGAGTGATGGGGCTTGGATACGCTATTTAAGTTGGGATTTGATGTTATTAAATTTAGAAGATCCAAAAGGTAACGCGCAACTTCTAAGGTTTCGTCGTGATAATCTCATATCAACATGGGAAGATATGAGTGAGATACTTATCAAAAATTTTCGCAATAAATCTCTTTTCATGGAGGGGAATCAACTTATTCTTGAGTTGAAAAAGGCAAAAACCCCTAAACAGGTCATTGCACTTACAAAAAAAATCTTGGCGCTTATGGATCAAATCAAACCCGATTGATCAATCGCTAAGCTCTAACATTGTCATGTAAGCTTAAACTTAACCCAATGGTCATGTTTTGGGCAAGATCTCATCCCTTTTTTTATTTTTTCACACATTTTACGTATCTGGGCTTAAGGAGATTGTATGATAAAATCTATTGTTTTATCCATCATCATTGTTTTAGGCGGTGTATCGTGTTCCACTGAGTCTGCACTCATTCATCGTGATGATGCCACGTTTGCCAAGGCTCAAGGGCATTTTCAAGACATCAAAAAAGTAGTCGATAACATGAACCTACCAGCATCGGAAAGTAATCTTTTTTTACAAGCCGAAGGCTTTTATCAATACAGATTTACTCCCGCCAAGAAAAGCAATGTAAAATATTTGGCGGAAGCTGCCTCGGCCATGACTGATTTCCCTGGCTTTCAAGCATTAGCGGGTTCATTGGATGTGGAAGATTTACGTTTTCGGTCTTCTGATAGTGCTATTCAACTTTGGGAAACGCTTCTTCAAGATCATCCAAACACCCTGTTAAAACCACTCACGCTTTATCAACTTGGATGGGCTTATCGCAATGCTGGGGCGCAAGGGTTTCCTCGAAGCTCTCCCAATGAAGCTTTTGATGAACTTATTCAAGATCAGCCCGATTCAAATTTGGCAATGTTGGCGAGAGACGCAAAAAAAGTACCCTATAAAACAAAAGAACAAGCACGCTTTCGATCCCTGATTCCGGGTATGGGGCAAATATATTTGGATGAACCCCAAAGTGGTTTCAGCCGATTGGGTGTGATGGTCGCGGGGCTTATCGCCATGGCTGTACCCCTTTACAATGCAAAACTTGGAAAAAAACAATCATTATCAACGCTTGCGATGGGTTTTGGTGGACTTGTCATGCTTAGTTTTAATTTTACCAATGCAAGTGAGGATGCAATACATGGGGTGATTCGATGGAATGAAAGGGCTGAATCTGAATTTCAGCGCCAACATCCAACGGCTCCTTAAGGCTAAAAAAACAAGCTGACCAAATGGTCATGTTTTGGGTAGCTTCTCGTCATATTTTTTTCTTATCATTCAGCGCATCTCAACGGTAGGCAGTTTCAAGTTCCAAGTGGAACACGCGCAAAATGTTTATGAAAGTCGAAGGACTCAAGCATGAATATTTCAGCAGGGCATCTGAAGTTCAAGCTTTTTCTTGGTCGGGTGTTTAACTTCCATGCAATCTCATCCAGCTCTTGCTGAGAATAAATTGATAAATCAGTGCCTTTGGGGAGATACTGCCTAAGCAATCCATTGGTGTTTTCATTGCGTCCACGTTGCCAAGGGCTATGAGGATCAGCAAAGTAAACCTTAATCCCTGTTTCCGTTGCCAATAGCTCATGCCATGCCATTTCTCGACCCTGATCATAGGTCATGCTTAAACGCTTTTGAGCATCAATACGGTTGAGGACATGGGCAAAGCCTTGCTCCACGTCTTTGGCAGTAGCAGAGTCTAATTTGACCAGCGTTACAAACAAACTTGTGCGTTCAACAAGTGTGCCTACAGATATCAGCCAGCGATTGACCTAATTCCAAACTCACTTGGATCAAACTTCGTTCTTCACTGTTTAAATGTGTATAATTTTTTCCCATGGCAGCAATTTAACCTTAATCGCTGTTGCAGTTATACTTTGAGTCCGCCCACCATAAGACCTCTCGTTTGGATGATTACATTCAGGCAGGTAGCAATCGCTTTCGACTGGTTGCCATGACCAGTTTAGCGGCGATTCTTGCTTTGATGCCCTTGGCATTGGCTTTAGGCGAAGGCGGAGCGATGTTGTAACCGATGGTCATTGCGATTGTTTTTGGTTTGTTGGCACAGTTTCCTTTGGAATTATGGGTGTTACCGACGCTATTGTATGCCTTGGATTGTTCGATCTGGGCGCGTTCAAAATATGTGCGCTAAAAGTAGATGTGAAATAAAAGCTTTACATGAGGAAATACGGCGCTATATTTCGCCGCCCTCGCCGAGACGGTCTGCTTGTTTTGGTTCGAGGTTGTTCTTTACAAATTGTAATTTTTATTTGAGCTGTGACCGCATCGGGTCTTCCATAATCTTTGATTATTGACTGACTAGATGAGGTTAACAGCGCAAGCGAACGTTAATTTTAGATAGTTTTAATCAAGTGATCGAGACTGG
>NVWS02000127.1 GCA_002746295.2 Zetaproteobacteria bacterium | reverse complement strand
TTGGGATACATCCAAACCTGATGGTACACCGCGCAAGCTGCTTGATGTTTCTCGTTTAGAAAAGCTGGGGTGGAAGGCAAAAACTTCGCTTAAAGATGGACTTACGGTGACTTATCAATGGTTTCTTGATCATCAAAATGACTTTAGAGCGTAAGTTTGAAGCTATACTGTTGATGATTTTGGCGGCAGTGGCATTTGAGTCAATATGTACACCTACGATTAATAATAGCATGATACCAAATTTGGATAAAATGGTTCGCTTCGCTGTTTTTGGCTGTATCGTCTGGCTGTTGGCAAGTATTTTGACCATAAAGCATGGTTGAGACATGCTTATGCTGGGATTGTTATGCTACTAAGTATTGTCATCGTTGCATTGCTTGGTGTAGGGGATGAATATTTACAGAGTTTTACGGCGACACGCCATGCGGATCTGGATGATGTGTTTGCTGATGTGGCTGGGGCGATATTTTTCTTGCTAGTTTGGATGTTTGTTTCTAAAAGGAGGTTAAAGTTAAGTAATGATGGGGAATAATATAGAGCACCAGGCATGATGAAACCTAGGAATCAAGACTTAGTTCTAGGTATGATCTGTGTGTCAAGAGAAAGGGATATGCCCCTTTTTTTGTATATCGAATAAAGCACATTTTGTTCTGGATACAGCCTAAAATGAAGGGGTTACCGAGGAAACATGAAGACGCATAGAAAAAAGACATTAAAAAAAATGTCTATAACTAGAAAGCTAATGTTCTTATTATATAATATCGTAGGTAGATTTTTACCACGAACAACGATGCCGTATTCGCTTGGTAGTCAAGCGATTCGTCGATTTTTGATAAGAAACTATATTGACTCATGCGGAGAGAACTTAGTAGTGGAAACGGGAGCGTTAATTTCTCCAAATGTTTGCATAGGGAATAACTGTACGATTGGTGAAAACTGCTTAGTGAGATCACAGGTTACTTTAGGTAATGATGTTTTAATCGCTCAAAATGTTTCATTTATATCGTTTCAACATAACTATGAGAGAAATGATGTTCCTATACATGCTCAAGGAGAGATCTTTTCTCCTATAATGGTAGGCAATGATGTATGGATTGGAATTAATGTTGTAATACTAGCGGGAACCACAATTGGTGATCATGCAATTGTTGCTGCTGGAGCAGTTGTTACAAAAGGTGTACCTGCTTGGTCTGTTGTAGCTGGTGTTCCTGCGAAAGTTATTAAATATAGGAAATGTGAAAATGAATATATTTCTTAACTCTCTCCCTAAATCTGGAACGAATATGGTTCAAAAACTATTTCATTTATCAAACATTCCATATTCAAAGCGAAGTGTTGCCGCATCCTCTTGTTTTGGTAGATATGGAACAGTAAAGAAAGTGTTACGGCAACCATGCTTAAATGATGTGCCTGTAGCTATTGGGCTTGAAGTTCCTGTTGCGGTCTCCCCACGCTGGCTACAGAGGTGTTTGAGGGGCGCGAAAGGTTATGTTTCAGGTCATGCAGCATATTCAGCATCTTATCAAAGCATACTAGAGGCTGAAAATTTCAAGGTAATTCAGGTAGTACGCCACCCCGCATCGGTGCTAGTGTCTTGGGCTAATTATATTGCTGAGTCTGGGTATTACTGGAAACAAGCGCATACTTATTTAACACAAATGGATATTGAAGAGCGTGTTCGTTTTTTGTTGTACGGCGGGTGTATTGATGGAAACTTGAAGTTATATTATAAAGGCTTTAAAGATGTGCTATTACAAGTTGAGGGCTGGGTTGAATCAAAGGGTGTTTTAACGGTGCGGTTTGAAGATTTAGTGGGAGGGCAAGGTGGCGGCTCTGACGAAGTGCAACGGGAAACAATTCAAGGGATACTAAACCATATTGAATATGATTATCAGGCAGAAGATTTGGATAGGCTGCAAAAGGATTTGTTTGGTGGCACACATACCTTTCGAGGCGGTCAGGTTGATGGGTGGAAACAAGCCCTTTCAGATAAGCTTATAGAGCAAATATCAAATGAATTAAGTTATATTTCTTATTTATCAAAGCTAAAGTTTGAGAACTATAGATGAATAGTAAAAATATTAGGATTATGTTTGTTTCTGAGGGGTATGGGAAGAATTTCTTCGGTGTTGCACAAGTTTTAATGCGATTGGTCTCCTGCTGTTATAAAATAGGGGTTGCATATCAAATATTGGTATTAAAAGCAGAAAAAGTTCCTTCGAGAGATGAAAAGGTAGTCGTGTTAATTCCAAGTCCCCCAGCTTTCTTCAAGGAAAAAATTAACGAGTTTAAACCTTCAATTATACATGTGCATGGTGTATTTAAACCTATACAAGGTGGTGCAGTGAAGGCAGCAAAACAGGAAAATGTCCCCGTGATTATCAGCCCCCACGGAATGCTTGAACCTTGGCTATGGAAACAAAAAGGCGTTGTTTATTATGGGTTGAAGCGATTATATTGGAATATACTTCTTAAACCCACTTTAAAGAAAGCGGACTATGTTCATGCCATTACAGATCAAGAAGCGGAAACTTTAAAAAAAGAATTTCCCAATGTGCCTCAGATTCAAATAAGCAATGCTATTGAGTTGGCGGAATACCGAGGTGAGCAAAAAGAGCCTGATGCTGATCGGTATCTTTTGTTTATTGGCAGGTTGCACCCCAAAAAGGGTGTTGATTTATTGATTCATGCATTTGACAAGTCGGCTGTAGAGCATGTTCGCCTTGTTATTGCTGGTCCTGATTTTGATGTGGACTATACGCATCAACTGAAGCAACAAGTCGAACAACTGGGTTTGTCTCAACGCATTACATTTGTGGGTTCTGTGCATGGTGAAGAAAAGAGTGAGTTGCTTCAAAAGGCTTGGTGTACGGTTATTCCATCGTATTCGGATGTTGTTGCTTTGGTAAACTTAGAGTCTGCAGCATCATATACACCGACCATTACGACCACCATGACAGGGTTGAGTGATTGGGAAGAGGGTGGTGGTTTGCTTGTTGAACCTGAGTTGGAGCCTTTAACAGAAGCTATTGCGACGGCTTGTGATTGGTCTCTGGATAAAAGGATGCAAATGGGGAATCGAGCTAGGGAATTTGTAGGAGAGCGATACAGTTGGGATGTGATTGGTCAGCAGTGGGTTGAAGCATATAAAATGATTGCTGAGGCTGGGAGAAATAATGAAGTATAAACTTTCATGTTTAACATAATGAAATCAATATATTTCCTATGCTTCGCTGTGCTTACAAATTGTTTTTTTTCTATATCTATTAGTGCAGCGCATCCCATAAAACATCAAGATGGGGCGAACTGGGTGCGTGCTTCTTGGGGAACGCTTTTAATTTTACCAGCAGGTAATAGGTATGAAGTTGAGCATTTTAATGTTAATGCATTAATTTCTCAATTGAGTGGGTTGAAAAGTTTTACTTGGGTCATGCTTAATTTAACAAATGAAAATGATGATGCTCACTTCACAGGATCTAATCGCTTGTTAGAGGAGATTGATAGCAATATGACTCCATTGCGTGACCTTCTTGGGAAGGTATGAGAATATGATTGATTCTTTCCATGACTGGATTGGTGGCCATGCATCTGTCCTCCACGTTTTTCTACCTTTGCAAAGCGCTTGGGTGCATGGAAAACTGTGTTTACTACAAAACAAGCTGTGAAGTGGATACTTAAATCTTTAAGCAGCGATGGTGCGATTACTTGGGCTGCTGCTATGAAAAAAAACAAGTCAACTTTAGTAGATTTTCAATTTGTCCAGTTACAGGCTATTGATAGAGCTGTTTTAAATCAAAGGAGTACTGACCACTAATGCTGAATCAACTTCCTAGTGAATTAAATCGACATTGGTTTGAAAGGTATGTTTGTTTTGGTTTTTTACTATTGTGTGGACTCTTGCAAGGGTCTGTGATGTATTATTTTGAACCTATGCTTGTTCATTCACAAATTGTTAGATTTATTGTATTTGATAGTTTGTTTTGTTTAGTATTATTGTGGTACTACTTTCGATTCACGCTAAGCAGTGAAAGAATGCGTTGGAACAAACCACTTTTCTTTACTTTTTTTTTGTTGCTTTATTTGTTTTTTTCTGCCGTGATTAAAGGTCTTGTTGGTGAAAATGAAACAGCTTTTATTTTGCGGGGAGCACATACATTTATCTATGCCATTATCATATTCTTATTTGTCTGGGCGGTGGGTATTAGGGCATCGCTTCGTGCCCAGTTCATACTGTTTCATGGGGCATTGCTTGGCACAGTAGTAACAATTGCTATGGCATATATTATTTTTCCTACAGGTCAGGATTTCTTTTATGGGAGGGATAACTTAGGTTTAGATATTAGTGGGTTAACTGTTTTATATTCACATAAAGTGAAAGTTGTACCTTATTTAATGAGTTATTTAGCGGCATATTATATGTGGGCGATGCTACATGCTAAAAGCTTTCGTGCTTATATTTTGTTTTTTGTTGTAGTTGTAGGATTATTATTGATTTCAATTATGACCAATATGCGATCTGCCATTGTAGGTGTTATTGAAGGTATTATGATTGCTGTGTTGGTGACAAGTGCCTTAAAAATGACGGCGTTAAAACTTATGAAAATGCTAGCCTTTTTTATGGCAGGAATATTTTCATTGGTTGTGGTTTGGGGGCTCTTCTTTAGTCAAGATATGTGGATGCAAAGTCAAATCGCAGATAAAATGAAACATGGTGTAGCCTCTCAAGACGGCAATCGATTGGATGGTATGCTACAAGCCTTTGGGTTGACACAAGATGATAGTGTTGAGGGTTATGGTTATGGTATGGGCGCAGGTTATGAAAGGCGTGGGGGCTTATTGAAGAGGATGAATCCACCCGATAGTGGATTTTATCATATTTATGTGACGCATGGTTTATTGTTTGTCTATATCATCAGCGGAATACTTTTATTTTCTTGCATACGAATGTTTAAAGCTGTGGTAAGGACGCGTAATCACCCTGACCATCAATTCGTTGTAGCTAATTTTGCAGCCATTATCATGTTATTCTTATCTCATTTTAATGACTCACCGTGGGTTGTGATTGCTGATGTTTCAAATGCCGCCTTAGTCATGGCTGTTACGCTTCATTATACTAAACGCACAAAAAAATAGGACCTATCTATTGATGAAAAGTTTAAAGACAAAAATAGTGGGTTATTTGAAATTTTCAATGTCGGCAAAGCTATATCTCTCACTGGTAAATTTTGCGGTCAATATTTTGTTGGCTCGTTTATTTGCGCCAAATGAACTGGGAGAGTTTTTCCTTATATTTAGTCTACTTGTTACCGCTAATGTTATGGGGCAACTTGGATTGAGGGTGGTTGCTGCTAAGTTGTTGCCCAAAGCTTTAGCGGATAAGAGCAAGCAAGTGCCTATCTTGACGGGTTTGATTTTGATTGGAGGTTTGATTGGCGCGGTAACTGCATCGTTGCTTATTTTCCTCACTTCAAGTTGGCTGGATGTTTTTTTTAAAACCAATGTATTTGATGGACTGGTTTTTTATATCTGTGCCTGGTCATTTTTGTCAACAATGAATGCCTTAATGGTGGAGACTAACCGTGGTCTTTTACAAATTAAAGTCGCCATTATTGCCAATGGTTTGATCACAAGTTCTTTGGTTTGTTTAGGTTTGTTACTTGCTCAGTCTTTGGCGTGGCATATTGGGCTCGATACATTGATAGCCGCATACTGTGTTGCATCACTGTTGAGTGTGATTCTTTCATTTTGGGCACTCGTAAGACATGGGTATATGACTTATCACGGCTTTAATTTTGTAGAGATGAAGGAGAAGTTACCCGAAGTGATGAGCTTAGCTAAATTAACATTTGCGACTTCATTCATGTTGATTATTATTAATCAGTCAAGTATATGGATTGTTAGTCATCAGCTTACATTACAAGATGTCGGTTACTTTGGTTTGGTGATAAGGCTTATGGGGTTACTTGGCACACCGTTTGTTATCCTTAGTTCTTTTATGCCACCAATTATTTCCAGTTTGTTTGCAAAAGGTGATTACCATAAAATTGTGAAAGTAGGGCGTGCGGTTATTCAAGGTTTATTGGTTTATGGTGTTATCATTTTATTGTTTTGGTGGAATTTCGGAGAGTGGTTTATTTTAACTTTTTTTGGTGAGTCTTACTTACTGGTAAGTTCGTTAATGATGTTGATGATTTATGGGGTTATTGTACGTTTTTTGTTTGGTATTGCACCAACGATGATGGAAGTGTGTGGTAAGAATAAAGAGTATCTAAAAGTAACATTTATAAGTGGTATTATTGGAATACTTAGTATGCTATTTTTGATTCCTTTGTTTGGTTTAAAGGGTGCTGTGGTCGGGCATATAATATTAACAACTTTGCCTGCAATCATAAGTTTTATTATCATGAGGCAAGAGTTAGGGGAAAAGCTGTGAAAAGAATTATTAATTATTTGAGACAAAAGATGCCTTATGGTTGGCTATGTTTCATAAGGGAAGTGAAAGCATGGGTTTTGATTAAGAAAACGATTTTGCTTAGTCATAAAAATGATTTGGTGTTAATTTATCAGTCTGGTAAAGTGGGTTCAGTGAGTTTTGTGAATGCTATTGATGGACTGTCAAATGTAACTTGTTTGCATGTACATCGAATCAACAGGGAACATATTCGGAGTCGGCGAATGATAGCGAAATCAAAAGGCTGGCGTTATGAAGCTGGGGATGAAAATGGATTTGCTTTATACCCTTATTTGAACCGATTCTCATCTATCAAGATGATTTGTCCTATTCGAGAACCCATTTCAGCCAATGCCTCCGCATTTTTTCAAAATATAACTCGAATGAAAACGGTTGATTTTTATAATTTAAGCGACATTAATAAAGAGAAATATTTTATTGAGCATTGGACACATTTGGATGCAGATGAGTGGTTTGATAAGGAGCTAAAATCAATTGCAGGTATAGATGTGTATGCTTCTTCTTTTGATGTACATGCGGGGTATAAGGTCTTTAAAAATAAAAACTTTGAATGCCTTGTACTCTATCATGATTTACCAGATGAAGTGAAGTCAGAAATTACATCCAACTTTCTTGGAAAAGAAGTCAGGATTCGCCATGAACATAGTAGTGCTGATAAAGCGTATGCATCAGATTATAAAAAAGTCTTAAAGGAAGTGTTAGAGGATGAAGAGTATTGCCGAAACATGCGTAGCCAACGTTATTATCAACATTTTTATAAAAACAGACAATCAGCGAGTAGCTTGTAATGAAAGTATCAATCGTAACCATATCATTTAATCAAGCGGAATTTCTTGAAGAAGCAATTTTATCAGTTCTGAATCAAGATTATTCTAATATTGAATACATTGTTGTTGATCCTGGAAGCAAGGATGGTAGCCGTGAGATTATTGAAAAGTATAGGGATCAAATTGATACCATTATTTATGAACCTGATAGTGGACCAGCTGATGGGTTAAATAATGGTTTTTCGAAAGCGACGGGTGATGTTTATGCATACTTAAATGCAGATGATACGCTTTCTTTAAATGCCTGTAGCACCTTTGTTGATGCCTTTTCGAATTGCGATGCCGATGTTATTTCTTCACATGGTTATATTATGAATAGAGATGGTGAAGTTGTTAAAAAGGTGTATTCACATAAGTATGACCCCGTGGCATATGTATATGGTGCTTGTGTTCTTGTGCAACAATCCACCTTTTTTAAAGCATCATTTTTTGATGTTGTCGGTGGCTTTAACAGAGATAATAGAGTGAGTTGGGATGGCGAGCTATGGTTTGATATAGCAAAAAAAGGAGCTAAGTTTGATCGCATAGGTGGGTATTATTCTAATTTTAGAATTTATGAGGATTCAATCACAGGTTCTGGAAGATATAGAAGCATGTCTTTAGATGTGTTAAAAAGGCATGCTGCTGACTTAAAGCTTTCAAATGTTGGTGGAAAATTGATGAAACGATTCTATTGGTTTAAAATTCGTATATTTGATATCAAGTTATTATTATTACGATTTAGGAAAAATTAATGATTGACTTATTGGGAAAGATATTTCTTTATCTGGGATCGCTTCCGAACACTCTTCTTTTTAATTTTAAATACTTTAAGTTTATAGATGCTATTCGCTTCCCCGTTATTGTCTCTCATCGTGTTTGGTTAAAAAAACTTTCAGGTCAAGTAGAGCTTCAAGGCATGAGTTTCGGTTCTGTGCGCATGGGTTTTAACGATGTTGGTATTTTTGATAAGAAACATTCGCGAACGATTTGGGAAGTATCAGGAAAGGTTCAATTTGGTAACAATATAAAAATTGGCCACGGCTCTAAAATTTGCGTGGCGGGAGAGTTGGAAGTAGGAAATGACTTTGTGATGACTGCTGAAAGTACAGTGATTGCAAATAAGAAAATTACTATAGGGAATCATGTACTTATATCGTGGGATGTGCTGATTATGGACACAGATTATCATGATATATGGGACGAGAATGACTGCCTTTTAAATGCTGATCAGGCTATCTATATTGGGAACAAGGTTTGGATTGCTTGTCGTTCGACGATTTTGAAAGGTGTTTGTATACAAAATGGTAATGTGATTGGGGCTTGTTCAACGGTAACTAAATCAGTGACATCCATGAATAGTGTTATTGTTGGTTCTCCAGCAAAAGTTGTTAAAGAGCATATTACTTGGGGAAAGCATGAAGCGAATGAAAAAATTAAAAGGTGATGCATCTGTTTGTGTCGTTATACTGACTTATAACGAAGAAATTCATATTAAGCGGTGCATCAAGTCATTAGAGCCGATTGCATCCAAGATATTTATTGTGGATTCTTTTTCTTCGGATAAAACCGTTGAAATAGCAGAATCTCTGGGTGCTGTGGTGGCACAACGCAAATGGAAAAACTATGCCGACCAATTCCAGTGGGGTTTGGATAACTGTGGCGCGGAATCGCAATGGGTGATGCGTATGGATGCCGATGAATATTTGGAGCCAGACCTGCTTGAAGAGCTACCCAAAGCATTGAACGATGTCTCCGATGAAATTACAGGCTTTTATATTCGCCGAAAAGTGTTATTTTATGGTAAGTGGATTAAGCATGGTGGCTTTTATCCGCATACATTGCTACGGGTGTGGCGCAATGGGCAAGGGCGTATTGAGCAACGCTGGATGGATGAGCATATTGTGTTACCCGAGTTATCTAAAACAACGATGCTGAAAGGGCATCTGGTGGATGATAACCTTAAAGGCATGACCTTTTGGATTGATAAACATAACTCCTATGCCTCACGGGAAATGGTGGATTTACTGAATAACAAATATCATTTGCTTGAACGGGATGATTCACTCAAAACCAATGATGACCCGCAAGCCAAATGGAAACGCATCATGAAAGATGATGTATATTCTCGTTTGCCGCTTGCATTGCGCTCTACAATTTATTTTTTATACCGTTATTTTTTGCGTTTGGGCTTCCTTGATGGTGGAAAGGGCTTTATTTGGCACTTTATGCAAGGTTATTGGTATAGGATGCTTGTGGATGTAAAAATTATGGAAATTGAAGAGCGCAGTGGTGGTGATGTGGCTAAAATCAAACAGATTTTATCAGAAGAACATGGGATTAAGCTTTAATGCCGAAAGATTATCAAAAATTAGAGCAGTTTCAGCTACCCGATGGCTTTCGTGGTCGGTCGGCTTTGGTTGTTCAACTTTGGTGGCTGGTGCAATCGACACTGTTTGCCATGTCGCCACAGTTTATGTATAGCTGGCGTGTGATGTTGTTGCGTTTGTTTGGTGCTAAGGTTGGCGAAGGGGTGATTATTCGCCCATCGGTGCGGATGACTTACCCTTGGAAGGTGAAGATTGGCAATCATGTTTGGATTGGTGATCATGCGGAGCTTTACAGCCTTGGTGAAATAGAAATTGGTGATGATGTGGTGATCAGTCAAAAATCATACCTTTGTGCGGCAACCCATGATTACTCCAAACCAAGCTTTGATATGATGGATAAAAAAATCACCATTGAAGATCAGGCTTGGCTTGCCACAGATGTCTTTATCGCGCCAGGCGTAACGATTGGAAGGGGAGCTTTGATTGGCGCGCGAAGTAGCGTGTTTTCCGATATGCCTGAAGGGATGATTTGTGTGGGTTCACCAGCTAAAATAACCAGGAAACGGTAGCAAGCATTGTCTCAAGAAAGAATAAGATTAGAAGGAATTGAAGTATCTAGGGGTATTGCTGCAGTTTTGGTAGTTTTAGATCATTGTTCTTTAATTATGGGGTCAGAAAAAACATTTGATTATGTGCCTTATTATAATCTATTCCAAGTTGGACATTTAGGTGTGGATTTCTTTTTTGTTCTTAGTGGTTTTATCATTTATTATGCCCATCGTTTAGATATTGGGAATCCGAAGCGTTTTGTTTCTTTTATGACCAAGCGTTGTGTAAGAATTTATCCAATCTATTGGGTGACTAGTGTTGTTTTTTTTTGTGCTATGTTTTTTTCTCAGTCGGGTGTTTCTGCTGATATAAATCATATTATTTTTTCATTATTATTAATCCCTCAAGGTGAATATCCTATAAATGTGGTGGGTTGGACATTAATTCATGAAATGATATTTTATAGCTTCTTTGGGATATTCATACTTTCGCGTAATGTAGGGTTGTTATTATTTAGTATTTGGTTTTTTGTTATTATTCTATTTAATGTCCAAGCTGCAGTAACGGTTGAGGTAACATCATATTTATTAAGTCTTCATAACATTGAATTTTTAATGGGGGTTGTTATTGCTATTGCAGTGACAGAATGGAAGTTAAGGTTATATTTAAAACAATGTTTTTGGGTAGGTATGATTACTCTTTTACTCGGTATTATGTATGATCCAATAAAAAGTCGCCCATTAGATAGTAATATTCTAATGCTTTATGGATTAGGTTCATCGCTAATTATATATTCTATAACATCTATGAATATGTTAAATAAATGGAACTCGTTCAATAAATTATTCATATTGCTAGGGAAAGCCTCGTATTCTATTTATTTGATGCATTTTATAATAATTTTATCTATTTCTAAAATATTGATATATTTTGGTCTAAATGATTATTTTTCCATGGTTTTTTTATTATTATTTTTTATATCTATATCTGTAGGAATATGGACTTACTTATATGTTGAAATGCCTTTGTTAAAATACTGTGCTCGGAAAGTAAAATCCTAATGAAAATTCTTAATTATGGTGTGAACTATGCCCCTGAACTCACGGGCATTGGTAAATACTCGGGTGAGATGGCTGTATGGTTGGCAGAGCAAGGGTATGAGGTGCGCGTGGTGACTGCACCGCCGTATTACCCTGAATGGAAAGTAGATACTGCTTATGCGAATACCTATCGAAAAGAAGTGCTTGATGATGTGCAGGTGCACCGTTATCCGCTTTATGTGCCAGAAAAACCTTCTGGGTTAAAGCGCATTATTCATTTAGCGAGCTTCGCGTTTTCAAGTTTTCCTGTGATGTTGAGGCAAGTATTTTGGAAGCCCGATGTGGTGATGGTGATTGAACCTCCATTGTTTTGCGCACCAATGGCTTGGCTTACCGCTAGGTTATCGGGTGGAAAATGTTGGCTGCATATTCAAGATTTTGAAGTTGATGCAGCATTTGACCTTGGAATTATTCCGTTTGCATGGATGAAATCGACAGTGCTGCTTGTGGAGCGTTGGTTGACGAAACGTTTTGATGCGGTATCTACAATTTCCCAGTCAATGATGATTCGGTCGCAAGATAAAGGGGTGAAAGCCCCTGTTTTCTTTCCAAATTGGGCAGATTTATCGAACATTCAATATGATGAAGTGGGTCGTCAAAGTTTTCGTGCGGAACATTATATTTCTGATGAGAAAGTATTGTGTTTATATTCAGGGAATATTGCAGTAAAACAAGGGTTGAATACAGTTTTAGAGGCCGCGAATTTATTACCAAGTATTCAATTTATGATTTGTGGAGAAGGGGCGAACAAACAAAATATTGAAGCACGATCACGCGAGATGAGATTGCATAATGTGATGTTTTTTCCATTGCAAGCGCTTGATAGATTAGCAGCAATGCTCAGGGCTGCGGATATTCATATGGTGATTCAAAAAACTGAGGCGGCGGATTTGGTGTTGCCCTCGAAGCTAACCAATATCTTGGCGGTTGGTGGTGTTGCCATTGTTACAGCCAAACAAGATACAGAGCTGGGTCAATTGGGACAGGGTGATTCCCCTTGCGTGTATCGTTGCGAACCTGAAAATAAAGGTAGTTTGGTATCGGCTATTCAACGGTTGGCGGATGATGCTGAATTGCGTGTATTGATTCAGCATCATGCCCTATTGTATGCCAAACAGTATATTGATAAACAACAGGTTTTAGCTGTATTGGAACCACAATTATTAGAGGTGAAGCAATGAAAATATTAGTTGTTGGTGGAGCAGGCTATATCGGCTCACATATGGTGAAGCTTTTGGCTCAACAGGGCTGTAAGGTAACTGTATTCGATAACTTAAGCTTTGGTCACGTAGATGCGGTGCTTCATGGTGCACTGGTGGTAGGCGACTTGGCGGATACGCAGGCTTTGGACGCATTATTTTCCACTCATGATTTTGATGTCGTGATGCACTTTGCATCCAGTATTCTTGTGGGTGAGTCGGTGCAAAACCCCGCTAAGTATTATCGTAATAATGTCGCGAATACGCAAAACCTGCTCGATACGATGGTCAAATATGATGTGAAAAAGTTTATTTTTTCTTCAACGGCCGCCATTTTTGGTGAGCCGCAATATACACCCATAGATGAAGTGCATCCCAAGCTTCCCATCAATCCGTATGGGCGCAGTAAATGGATGGTGGAACAAATACTCGAAGATTACGATAGAGCCTATGCTTTGAAATCTATTTGTTTACGCTATTTCAATGCCTGTGGTGCAGATCCTGATGGCAAGTTGGGTGAACGGCATGATCCCGAAACGCACCTGATTCCATTGGTGTTGCAAGCTGCTGCAGGCAAGCGAGACAATATTACAGTGTTTGGGCAGGACTATGGGACACCCGATGGTACATGTATTCGTGATTATATTCATATCGTTGATTTATGTCAGGCACATTGGCTAGGCATTCAGCATTTAAGCAACTATAATCAGAGTAAGCGATATAATTTGGGGAATGGTGATGGTTTCTCTGTTCAGCAAGTGATTGATGTATGTAAGCTGGTAACAGGTAAGGATATTTCTGTGCTTTGTGGTGAACGGAGAGAAGGTGACCCTGCCATATTGGTGGCAGATGCTTCACTTGCGGTATCGGAATTGGCTTGGAAGCCAAGATATGTCAAACTTGAGGAAATAGTGAGTCATGCTTGGCAGTGGGAGTTAAAGGGAAAAGATGATTAAAGGCGTGATGCGGCAATATCATACATGGTTGGGTTTGCAAGCTAATCGCCTCGAAAATGAAAACAAGGGGTCAGCCAGCTTGATTTTCGATAAGATTTTGGTGTGTTTGGGGAATGGTCATGGTTCAGTTGTGGCACCATGCACTGGGTGATAAGGATGATCTAATCACTGAGCATCAGTTTTGTGCAAGATCTGGGCAGCGTGCTGAAAAATATAAGAAAATATTTGCAGTACAAAATAGCCCTGAACAAGAGCTACAAATAACAGAGACCACAATGCGGGGTGAGGTTTATGGTAGTAGTGAAACACATGTTAAGGTTGGCAGGCTTATTTCTAGACCTACCAAGCTGATATAGTAGTTTAAGTACTAAATTGGTATTATATTTTCCCTAAAGATCATGTGTATTGCTTTAAAAATCTTTAGGGATACTAAATGTTAAACGCCTATTCTTTGCTTGAATTACTATAGCGCATGGGGGAGGCAGGAAAAGTAAAAACTATAGGGTGATCCGAAATCAAGCTGGCTGATTTCTTGATTTACATATTTTCCGATATGCCAGAAGGGATGATTTGTGTGGGTTCGCCAGCAAAACCTGTTAAACGAAGATAAGTGTTAAATCCCGCTTGTTGATAGGCTTTTTCTCTGAATATGACTATCGTATGTCAATATTCTTATCGATGGAGGTATTGTTATGTATGCGGTTACTGTGTCACCTAAATTTCAGGTTGTTATTCCTAAGAAAGTACGCGAGCAATTGCATATTAAACCCGGTCAAAAAATGATGGCGATGCCTTATGGTGGGCATATTCAACTTGTGCCAGTGAAAGCTCCTAAAGAACTTCGTGGATTATTGAAAGGGTGTGATGTCAACATGGATCAGATTCGTGAGAAGTCGGATCGCTTCTGATGATTATTCTCGACTCATCTTGCTGGCTTGAATATTTTCTTAATGATAAACATGCAGAAAACTATGCTTCGATGATTGAAGAAGAGGGTGATGTTATCGTTCCCTCTATTGTCTTACATGAAGTATTCAAGGTTGCGATGCGGGTAGACGGAGAAGATTCAGCTCTATCAGTGGCTGGTATTTTACAACTATTTCCTATCATTCCTGTTGATGAAAATATTGCCATGTTTTCAGTCAAGCTCGGTAAGCAACACGGTCTTGCCATGGCAGATAGTATGATCCTCGCCACAGCACAAATTCATCATGCGACACTATGGACTCAAGATGCTGATTTTAAAGGATTGGGACATGTGAAATATTTCGAGAAATGTTAAGGAATCGTGAGTATCAAGGGGTCAGCCAGCTTGATTTATTCCCAAGGATTGTGAAGTTCCACTGAACTTTGAATTATGGGGACATAATACATAACTATTGGAAATCGGAGACAATGTGTAGTGGTTCAGTAATTGCGTACAATAGTTATGTTTAGAGAACGATTTGGTCAGGTTGTTCATGCATATTACGTATCATAAGGGGTTAATTGATACTTGGTGAATCCAAAAACATCAATCGACTCATTTCTTATTTTATATACCACGATATAGCCTTTAAAAATAAAATATCGAATAGTAATATCATCAAAATATATGGACTGCCGGCACCGATACGGCTGCTCTCGCACAGACTCAAAATGAGTTCTTAGCGCATCTCGAAATTTCCTTGCATTGGCGGGGTTATCTTTTGCGATATAGGCCAACTGACAATTGAACCGATCCTTAAAACTCTCCTTGTAGCGAATTTTCATCAATTATTTTGAGATAAGACCGTTTCAGTACTTTGCCAGAATTCTTTTTCATCCATCATGACGGCACCTTGTTCCATATTATCTAGTTCTTGTTGTAAGTAAGCTTTATGGGTAAGAAATGACTCATCCAAAATATTAACTTCCTCTTTATTGAAATGACCCAGCAACCACAGAAGTTTATCGATCACCTGATCATTCACATTGAGAACGACTGTTTTCACTACTACCTCCTGCCAATCAAAAGATTCGATTTTTCTACACTGCCTGCACTAAAAAGCAATGGCGTGTTAAATTGACATGCCTACAATTAAATTAAGGGGACATAATACATAACTATTGACAGAACGTAGAGGGTTAAGTTTTGGATATTGGAAGCATTGCATTTATGACTTGAATTAAGGGAAGTTAAATTGAAATAATTAATCAATTTACCTCACTACTGTCCGACGAAACTCAGTAGTAAGTTAAAAAAGGTCTGAATTCCCAAGGAATATGTTAGATTTGTAGTTAAAGAGACAGCAAATCAAACCACT
>NVWS02000126.1 GCA_002746295.2 Zetaproteobacteria bacterium | reverse complement strand
TGCTTCACAACTATTCTGATGGTGATGAAATCAATGAATATGATGATAAATATTTATTTGAAGTAATACAGCGCCACCCAGAAGTTAAAGAAAAAATTGGTGTTGGAATAAAGAGGTTTTACCGCGAAAAGTCTAACTCTCATCCTACAAGCTGCTTTCATTTGGAACGGTATGATGGAAGTACAACAGATTTTTCAATTCCTTCATGTATATCTAGTAAAGAGCCAACTGCGAAACAAGGGTTTTACAGCGCATGTCGAGAAGCAGTATCTGATAAATTAATCTCAGAAAAATACGAAATATTTAGAAATGGAAATGTGAAGTGCTTTAAAACGGGTGAGCTTGTGAGCATTCGTGAATCTGAATATCGCCATACTACTCCAAGGTTTCGAGATATAGTGAGGGATTTTATTCTAGAAAACAAAATAGAAGTAACTAAAGCAATGCTGACTGAAAGCGAAGATATGCAGTATGCTACTAAATTTTCAAATCCTAATATGGCTTCCAAATTTATAGCCTTTCATTCAAGTTTAGCTAACCTGAAGATATTCAAAAAATATGTGCATTAAATTTATAAAATGCAATATAACCATTCAAATCGAGAGGGACACTCGCTGCGCTCGCGCCCCTCATTTGGGTCGTTAGATGCAGAAAAGACTAATAGGTAATTTATACGATGGCACTTGATCATTATATTTCCCAAGTTCATCTCAAGAATTTTTACTCTGAGGATCTTGGACAATTGATGTATGCGATCAATAAGAAAGATCAGAAATTATTTACACCAAATTCCAAATCAGTGTGTAGAATCGAAAATAACAGCACAAACTATTTCCTTAAAGATGAAAGAGTGATAGAGGAGTTTTTAAAAGGAGTTGAACCAAAATATAATGCCGCAGTTTCAAAGTTAATTGAAGGCAATATAGATACTGAGTCTATCTATGTAATTTCTGGGTTTGTTGCATATGTATTAACTTGCTCACCAGCAGCTATGCGTATTCAGTCAGAGCCATTAAGCCATTCTGTTGAAGAAACTGCTCAAATATTAGATAAAAATAATAAGATTCCACTCCCACCGAAAGAACTTGGCGGAAAAAACTTATCTGAATTACTCAAAAATGGAAAGGTGAACATCGAAATAGATGAAAAATACCCGCAAGCTATTGGTGTTTCTTCAATCCTTTCCCTAGTTTCTATTTTTGGAAATTCAAAATGGGAAATATTAATTAATCCACTTCAAAGTAATCCATTTTTTACAAGTGATTTCCCTGTTGTAATTGAAAAAACGAATGATCCCAGAGTGTTAAATAGAATTATTCCACTAACACCAACTATTGCAGTAAGAATTAAGCCTGATATTACCTTAGAAAGAGAAGAAGTTGATTTTACGTTTTCAAGTTTTAGATATTTAATTAAACGGCTAAATCGAAGTGAAGTTATTGGAATAAATAGGCTGATCGTACAATGTGCAGAATTTACGGTTTTCTTTAACAAAACACATCATTGGGTTGCAAAATTTGTGCATAAATATTCTGGATTTCGAGTTGTACCAAGGGTAACTAAAATACCTCATGGTAATGGTACACTGCTGTGGTGTACGCAAGAAATAAGCAAGGTTAATCAATGAGTCATATTGCATCTAACCAGTCAAATTCAGTCGGACTCGCTTCGCTCTCCGCTGATTTGGGTCGTTAGGGTTTTCTATCGTTGACATTGTAAATATATTATACATATAATGGCATATGATTAAATTTGAATGGGATTCAACTAAGGCTAATTCAAATATAAAAAAGCATGGGATATCTTTTGAAGAAGCTAAATCAGTTTTTTACGATGAATTTGCTGTTCAGTTTTATCAAAATGATAATATAGAAGGAGAGGATCGTTTTTTGCTGCTTGGGCTTAGCACAACACACAAGATTCTTATGATTTGTCACTGCGAAAGAGATTCGGGAAATATCGTTCGAATAATTTCTGCACGTAAAGCAACGAAAAACGAACGGAAATTCTATGAAGGTGATAAAAAATGAAAAGTGAATATGATTTATCCAAGATGCAATCAAGAAAAAATCCATACGCTTCCAAGCTGAAAAAGCCTGTCACCATGAGACTAAGCGAAGATGTCATTGAATATTTTAAATCAATGGCAAAAGACTCAGATATTCCATACCAAACACTTATCAATTTATACCTTCGAGATTGTTTAAATCAGCACCGTAAGCTTGATGTTTCATGGCACTCATAACCCTAACAAAAGCATCGAGAGGGACTTCCGCTTCGCTCCAGCCCCTCATGCAGGTCGTTAGGCTTTAAACAACAGTGTAATCTTTTTAAGTGTTGCAAGAGTTATTTTCAGTTCTTGTTCATTAAGTTCTTTTGAATATTGATTAGCCCAAGGGTTCCATATTTCATTAAGGTCGGTGTAAATTCCTTGTCCTTTTGTTGTTAAAACAATAAGTTTTGCACGTTTATGATTGGGATTATTGATGAAATTTAAAATTTCATCTTTGTACATAACATCAACTAATCTTTGTACGGATTGCCGAGCTTGCCCCATTATTCTCGCTATTTGAGAAACCGTTAGTGGAGAGTTTGACCTTGCAAGTGACCCAAGAATTTTCCAACGTGCACTACTAAGTCCATGAGCCTCTGTGAGTCGATCTCCTTCTGTGGTTAATAATCCGCTGACTTTAAATGTTTCTAAAACGATTTCGGTAAAAATATCCCCTCGCTGCATATCATTTATCCTATTTCCACTTCTTATATTTGACAGTTTACTGTCATATTGACACTATGCTGTCTTTATTTAGAAGAAGGAGTGTAAACAAATGAAAATAATTATCCATCGAAGCGCAGCAATTCTAGCTGCTTTGTGCATAGCTACTTTTTTTATATCAACGATATTCGTTGAGTTAGTGGGATCAAATGAATCTATTGCAATAGTGAAGAGGTTGATCCTCATGCCTGGGTTATTCATTTTAATTCCCTGCATTGCTATTGCTGGAGGCATTGGCTTTTCATTATCAAAAGGTAAAAATGGCGTTTTAATTACAAATAAAAAGAAGAGAATGCCTTTTATTGCTGCCAATGGCATCATTGTTTTAATTCCTTCTGCTATTTTTCTAAATCATGCAGCCGCAACTGCTGACTTTAATACAATATTTTATATCGTACAGAGCATAGAGTTGTGTGCAGGAGCAATAAACTTATTCTTAATAGGTTTAAATATGCGCGATGGATTCAGAATGTCAGGAAAAATACATTCTTGTTAATTGTTTAAGGTAAAGTTCATCGTTAGCCTAACCAAAGCATCGAGAGGGACGCTCGCTGCGCTCTCGCCCCTCATGCAGGTCGTTAGATAATTCTTGGAGGTCAATTTAAGGCTGTATTTTGATAAAAATATAGGTCATCGTTGTTACCTTGCTGAATCAGGTTTGTCTGGGTTTGGTGATTTTTTTGGAGTTG
>NVWS02000125.1 GCA_002746295.2 Zetaproteobacteria bacterium | reverse complement strand
GCTTTGGCGGGTAATGACGATGTTCAAGCGGCTGTGGATGCAGCTTTTGAAGCGGATGTACGCGATGCTTATGCGACTGTCGATAAATCAGCGCGTTCTACAAAAATTGAAGTGTTGCGTAGTGCAGCGCAAGAAAAATTCGCAGGTACAGAAGAGAATCCTGGCGATTTTTCCAGTAATGATGTGACTTCTGCGGTCAAAAACTTGGAAAAGAGTGTGGTTCGTCGTTCTATTATTGATGGTAACCCACGTATTGATGGTCGTAAAACAACGGATGTTCGTGCGATTGATTGCCAAGTGGGCGTGTTGCCACGGACACATGGCTCAGCTTTGTTTACCCGTGGTGAAACACAAGCTTTAGTGACCATTACCTTGGGTACTGAATCGGATATGCAAACGACTGAAAGCTTGGAAGGCGTAGCAAAACAGCGTTTTATGTTGCATTATAATTTCCCACCTTACTCTGTGGGTGAAGCGCGTCGTTTTGGACCTCCAGGTCGCCGTGAAATTGGTCATGGTCGTTTGGCACGTCGCGGTGTGGAAGGTGTGTTGCCAAGTCTTGAAGAATTTGGTTATGCGATTCGTTCTGTGTCTGAAATTACCGAATCCAATGGTTCATCTTCGATGGCATCGGTATGTGGTTCTTCCTTGGCATTGATGGATGCAGGTGTGCCAACCAAGGCTGCGGTTGCTGGTATTGCCATGGGCTTGATTCTTGAAAAAGATGGTTACGCTGTATTGTCCGACATTTTGGGTGATGAAGATCATTTGGGTGATATGGATTTCAAAGTCGCGGGTACAGCGGATGGTATCACCACCTTGCAATTGGATATTAAAATTGGTGGCTTAACCCGCGAAATCATGGAAGAAGCCTTGGCACAAGCCAATGCAGGACGTATGCATATTTTGGAAGAAATGGCGAAGTGTATTGCTGTGCCACGCAATTCTATTGCCGACCATGCGCCACGTATGTTCACCATGAAAATCAAAGCGGATAAGATTCGTGAAGTGATTGGTGCTGGTGGTAAAGTCATTCGTGGTATTGTGGAAGAAACAGGCGCGAAAATTGATATTGCTGATGATGGCACGATTACCATCTTTGCTGTCACAGGTGAAGCGGGTGAAGCTGCTAAGGCGATGATCGAAGATATTGTAGCAGAAGTTGAAGTTGACGCGACTTATGAAGGTAAAGTTGTGAAGATTATGGATTTCGGTGCTTTTGTTCGTATCATGGGTAATACAGATGGTTTGGTTCATATCTCCCAAATTGCACATAAACGTGTTGAGAAAGTAGCCGATGAATTGAAAGAAGGTGATGTTGTGAAGGTGAAGGTATTGGAAGTGGATCGCAGCGGTAAGATTCGTTTATCCATGAAAGCTTTGATCACACAAGGTTGATTCTGTTTTTTATGTGTTAAAAAGACGGGGCTTCGGCTCCGTCTTTTTTTTTGCTTTTTTTGCGAATATCCATTCAAGCATTCATTTATTTCGTCACCCCGAATGATTGTATCGGAAGTACTATAGGTAGATTCCCGATATAGTATTTGGGAAATGATGAGGTAGTTTTATACTTAAGCCACTAGAATTACATTTATAACAAGCAGTGGCATATAAATTGCTCAAGTCCCTCCAACGTCATGCATATGATTCAAGCGATGCGAGGAGGCTGGACGATGGCAAAGATTATGATTGTAGATGATATGGCATCCATGAGAAAAATGGTATCTTTCACCTTGGAAAGCGTGGGGCATGAGGTGATGCAAGCCGATGATGGGGATGTGGCTTTGGGCATTGCACAAGAAAACACCTTTGATCTCGTGATTACCGATGTCAACATGCCAAATATGGATGGCATTACGCTAACCAAAGAGTTGCGTTCTATTCCCAGCTTTAAATTTACACCTATTTTGTTGCTGACTACGGAATCAGCTAAAGATAAGAAAATGTCGGGCAAAGCGGCTGGAGCGACAGGTTGGTTGGTGAAGCCTTTTGACCCTGACAAACTGTTGGCAACCATCAAACGCGTACTCGGTTAACACGATGAGTGTCGACCTAGAACAATTCAAAGAGATGTTTTATGAAGAAAGCTCTGAAAACCTAGAGGCGATGGAATCAGGTTTACTGGAGCTTTCTGAAGGTGGCACGGATTTGGATGTGGTGAACACGATTTTTCGTTCTGCTCATTCCATTAAAGGTGGTAGCGCGACCTTTGGCTTTACATCAGTGGCGGGGTTCACGCATGTGATGGAAGGCTTGCTTGATGAAATGCGTGAAGGAAAACGTGAAGCAGAAGCCAAGATTATTGATATTTTATTGGAATCTGTGGATGTTTTACGTGCGATGTTGGGTTCACATCAAGAGGGCGAAGAACCCGATGATGAACGCGCCAATATATTAAAATCACAGCTCGTTGCTATTCGTGATGGTGGTGTGTCCAGTAGCAGCGGTTCAGAATCTCAAGCGCAAGCAGCCGACAGTTCAAGTGAAGTCAGTGGAGGAACATGTCAAGGCTGGAATATTCAATTTTCTCCGCATGAAGATTTGTTGCAGACGGGTAATGATCCCGCATTGATGATTCGTGAATTGGGCGTACTGGGTACTTTATCGCTTGAAATGGATGATAGTCGTTTGCCTTCTTTGGATGCGATGGATCCTGAGTTAGCCTATTTACAATGGAATATGACCTTAAAATCAGGCGAAGATGGCAATGTACCCAATCAAGATGCCATTGAAGAAATTTTTGAATGGGTGGAAGATGAGTGTGATTTAACACTGGAAGCCATCGAAGAAAAACGAAAATCACCCGATCGCCGCGCGGATGAGCGCCGTCAAAATGATCGCCGTCAAGGAAGTCGGCGTGGTGGTGAAGCAGGTGCCAAAAAAACAACGCAAGCAGCAGCATCCATTCGGGTCGGTACTGAACGTATTGATGCTATGATGGACTTGGTTGGCGAGTTGGTCATTACTCAGTCCATGCTCAGTCAATTGGGTGAAGATTTTGATATGAGTCAAATGGAACGATTGCGTGATGGTTTGACCCAGTTGGAACGCAATTCACGCGAGCTTCAAGAAAGCATGATGCGTATGCGTATGCAGCCCGTGAGTTTCGCCTTCAATCGTTTCCCACGCATGGTACATGATATTGGTCAAAAACTTGGCAAACAGATTCGGCTTGAAATGGTGGGTGAAGACACTGAAATGGATAAAACGGTCATGGAAAAACTCAATGACCCCTTGGTTCATTTGGTGCGTAACTCCATGGATCATGGACTTGAACCTCCTGAAGAACGGATTGATGCAGGCAAAGATCCTGAAGGTTATGTGCGTTTACGCGCCTTTCATCAAGGTGGCTCGATTGTTGTTGAAATTTCGGATGATGGACGCGGTTTAAGTCGCGAGAAAATTCTGGGTAAAGCGATTGAAAAAGGCGTGGTTACTGAAAAAGATGCAGAGCTTTGGTCTGATGAACAGGTATTTAATTTGTTGTTTGATGCTGGATTTTCGACTGCTGAAAAATTAAGCGATTTATCAGGGCGTGGCGTGGGCTTGGATGTGGTGCGTCGAAACATTGAAAGTTTGGGTGGACGTGTGGATGTGGCATCCAAATTTGGTGAAGGGTCCAGCTTTAGCATTCGTTTACCATTGACTTTGGCGGTTTTGGATGGGCAGTTGTTCCGTTTGGCTGGGCAAACTTTTGTACTACCACTGGTTTCTATTATTGAATCGTTACAAATTCGCAAAGAGTTGGTTGGTGGTGTGGGTAGCAATGCGGAGGTTTATCGCTTGCGTGATCAATATATTCCGATTATTCGTCCCGCCAGTATTTTGGATTGTTCGGATAAACATGAAAGCTTGGATGGTGGACTTTTGGTGGTGGTGGAATGGGATAATCGCCATGTCGGTTTATTGGTGGATGAACTTCTGGGGCAACAACAGGTGGTGATTAAAAGCTTGGAAACCAATTATCAAAAAGTCCCTGCTATTTCGGGTGCGACGATTCTTGGTGATGGCAAGGTATCCTTGATTATTGATTTGGCAGGTTTATTTGAATTATCAGGCTTGATGAATGATCGAGCCTTTCGTATTGCAGCATAGGGGATAACGATGGAAGCAATCAACACAACACAAACAACAGAAAATCAATACCTGACCTTTATTCTTGATGAAGAAGAATTTGGTGTGGATATTTTATCGGTTCAAGAATTGCGAGGTTGGGAAAATGCGACACCGATGCCCAATACCCCCGATTGGATTCAAGGTGTCATCAATTTGCGTGGTGTGATTGTGCCGATTGTCTGCTTAAGAAAACGTTTTGGTTTGGAGGATCGTGAACCTTGTCCGACCACCGTCATGATTATTGTCAAAGTGGCATCGGGTGATAAGGAACGTGTGCTGGGCATTGTCGTGGATGCAGTGTCGGAAGTGTACAATATCAATGAATCAGATTTACAACCTGCACCGAGTATGGACGGGGCAATTTCCATTGATTTTGTCAAAGGTTTGGCAACGATTGATGAAAAAATGGTGATTTTATTGGATATTAACAAATTGGTGAACGAAGGCGTGTTGGCAAAGACAGATAATGAAAAGGCGGAATCGGTAAGCGCATAAAGCTTGGTGGATAGTGATTCAAGTCAACATCATCGCGTCCCAAGCACGTCACCCTCGAATGTTTGTATCGAGGGTCTGTTGGAAGATTAGATTCCCGATAGGGGATTTCGGGAATGACGTTGGAGTAAAAAGAAATTGGGCTGAAAGGATTCGAGGATGCCGTGAAGTGGAATAAAGAAGGAATTGAGGGCGTATTGTAAACAAGGGAGTGGGTATGCAAAAAAAGTCATGGAAAGATAAGGTGAAAATCAAACATCGTTTGGGTTTGATTGGTTTGATTGCAGTGATGGGGTTGGCTGTATCTACGGTCATGCATGTCAACGCAATTTCTTTTTTGGAACAACGCTCACAAGAAAATTCTAGTTTAGCAAAAAGCATGGAAGATTTTGATGTATTTCAGAATCGTGTTCGAGAAGAACATGTCTTTTTGAGTGGCTACTTAAGAAACAGTGCTGTACGGGGGTTTTCTCGTTGGCAAAATGAAACACGGGGCAATGCATCAAAGTTATTATCTTTGAGTCAAGCGTTACCCCGTGACAAAGACATCCAAGCAGGGTATCAAAAAATTGATGCTGCCTTAAAAAATTACATGAAACAGGTCAATCACATCTTAACATTGCGCAAAGCGTTGGGTTTGAGTGAAAAGCTAGGCTTGCGTGGGCAATTAAGAAAGGCTGTGCATCAAGCCGAAGCTCAATTGAAAAAACATCAGTTATCAGCACTGACGATTAGTATGTTGATGTTACGTCGTCATGAAAAAGATTTTATGCTGCGTGGTAAAGAAAAATACATTAAAAAACATCATAAAGAATTTCAAAACTTCAAAATTCTATTGAAAGCCTCAAATGTTTCAGAGGCTGTGAAAGGTAAGCTTGCACTTTCGATGCGGGATTATGCTCAAATATTTCATAGTTATGCTCAAAAAACGATGAAATTAAGGTCGTCATTGCAATCTTTGGGTGAGTATTATTCAAATAATATTGAATTTAATTTCTCTAACTTAGATGGTCAATTGGCTGAGTATATTGAACAAAAGAAAAATGAAACATTTTCACGTCAAGCAGAAAGAGACATACAATTTTTTATCATGATGGCATTGATCGTTGCATTTATCATTTGTGCAATTGCTTGGATTTCGGGTGCCATGTTAAAGAATATCAAAGTGTTAATGATTTTTTCAGAGCGCATTGCATCGGGTAATTTAGCAGTCGATACGCATGTGGAAGTTCGCAAGTATGCGCAAGGTGAGTTGCAAGTATTACTGAGGTTGATGGAAAAAATGCGTGTGAGTTTACTTCAAAATCAAAATGCCATTCAAAAACAAGCAGATGAAGGCTTACGCATCAAACAAGCCTTGGATAGTGTGCATAGCAGTGTGATGATTGCCGATGCTGATTATAAAATTTTTTATATGAATAGTTCAGTGGAAAAGATGTTTCATCGCAATCAAAAAGCGTTTAAAACTATTTTGCCCAATTTCGATGCGAGTGCTTTAATGGGTAGTAATATTGATACGTTCCATAAAAATCCAACGCACCAGCGACGTTTATTGGATGGGCTAAAATCAACATATATTTCAGATGATTTGGATATTTCAGGTCACTATGTTCGCATTACGGCAACGCCTGTTTTTAATGAGCAAGGTGAACGTATTGCCATCGTGACTGAATGGGAAGATCGCACAGATCAAATCAAGATTGAATCTGAAATTGAATCATTTGTGGCGAACGCTGTACGGGGTGATTTCAAAAATAATATTACAGTCGAAGGAAAATCAGAGTTTTCCTTAAAGCTGGCAGAGTCCTTGAATGCGATGAATGAAGTGGTGGATGCTGCATTTACTGATACAGCGAGAGCTTTGAAAGCTTTGGAAGATGGTAACTTAACCCACCGCATTAGTCGTGATTACGAAGGTGTGTATGATGATATTAAACAAGCTGCCAACAACACAGCAGATAAACTATCAGATATCATCGGTAATATTCGCAATACAGCGATGAATGTTGCGGATGGTTCGTCGGAAATTTCCAATGGCAATACAACGCTTTCGGATCGTACACAAGAACAAGCCGCTGCCCTTGAGGAAACCAGTGCCAGTTTGGAAGAATTGACAGGTACAGTGCAGCAAAATGCAGATAATGCACGTCAAGCCAATCAATTGGCAATGAATACCAGTGAACAAGCAGAACAAGGGCGTAAGGTGGTTACACAGGCGATTGAGGCTGTGCAAGGTATCAGTCAAAGCAGCAAGAAAATTGCTGATATTATTGGTGTGATTGATGAAATTGCTTTTCAAACCAATTTATTGGCACTCAATGCAGCGGTAGAAGCAGCGCGAGCAGGTGAACAAGGTCGTGGTTTTGCAGTGGTGGCAGGTGAAGTGCGCACACTGGCGCAACGCAGTGCAGGTGCTGCCAAAGAAATCAAGGAACTCATCAATGCCAGTGTCGATAGTGTGGATCAGGGTTCAAAACTGGTCAATGACTCGGGTAAAGCTTTGGGTGATATTGTCAACTCGGTGAAAAAAGTTACCGATATTATTGCTGAAATTGCCGCTGCCAGCCAAGAACAATCGCAAGGTGTGGATCAAATCAACAAAGCCATCACACAATTGGATAGCGCTGTGCAGCAAAATGCAGCACTGGTAGAAGAAACTGCGGCATCCAGTGCCAATTTGGATCATGAAGCGGGTGAAGTGTTGGCAAGCGTTAGTGAGTTTAATTTGGGTGATCAACGCGGGCAGCCGCGTCGTCAACCTTCGGCACGCCAAACACCTGCATCTTCGGCACCTGCCCCAAGTGCTGAATCTGGTGGTGATGCGTGGGAAGAATTTTAAAGTATGCGTTCACACCGAGGACGGTGGGAACG
>NVWS02000124.1 GCA_002746295.2 Zetaproteobacteria bacterium | reverse complement strand
AATGTGCATAAAACCTTTTCCACACCGCATGGTGGTGGCGGACCGGGTGCAGGGCCCGTGGTGGTCAATAATACCCTCGCGCCTTATTTACCCGTACCGCGTATTGTCAAAGAGGGTGATGTTTATCGCATTGAAACGCAAGATGAGAAATCTTGCGGGACGATTTTAGGCTCGATTGGTCAGGTCGGCGTATTGCTGCGCGCGCATGCTTATATCGCAGCTTTTGGACGCAATCATTTGCATAAAATTGCCCAAGATGCGGTTCTCAATGCCAATTATGTATTGCACCGTCTTAAAGATGCTTATCACGTACCATTTGAAGGTTTGTGTAAACATGAGTGTTTGCTCACCGATGAGTTCCAGAATAAACATGGCATCAAAACACTGGATATTGCCAAACAGTTGATTGACTTGGGTTTTCATCCGATGACCGTTTATTTCCCACTGATTGTACATGGTGCAATGCTCATTGAGCCGACAGAAACCGAATCCAAAGCAACCTTGGACAGTTTCTGTGATGCGATGTTAGACATTGCGGCGCAATGTGAAATAGGCGAGACACAAGCGCTGCATGATGCGCCTGTGAAACCCATTCGGAGACGTTTGGATGAAACCAAAGCTGCACGTAAACCACGCTTGGTTTGGTGAATTTAGGATGTTTGATGAGCGGTGTTTTTTTGTGTGTTTTAAAAACGGGTTAGACCATTGCGCATAAATTTGCATAGTACGGCTTTTAAAAAACAGAGGTGATTTATGTCTAGAGCATCTGCTCGCCATATTTTGGTGGATTCAGAAGAAAAATGTTTGCAGTTAAAAACTGAAATTAAAGAAGGCGCAGATTTTGCAGATGTAGCGAAAGCAAATTCAAGTTGTCCTTCAAGTCGTCAAGGTGGTGATTTGGGTGAATTTGGTCCTGGTCAAATGGTGCCTGAATTTGATGAAGTCGTTTTTTCGGCAGAAGTCGGTTCGGTTGAAGGTCCTGTAAAAACACAATTTGGCTATCACTTATTGGAAGTTACAAGCCGCCGTTAAACGTAATGAGTGACCCACTTCTGCCCATTCTTGTGCGGTAGAAGTGGGGATCTTTGTTGTATGACCATTGTGGATGAGCTTGACCACCGCTTGTTTGCTTCCTAACATTCGCCGCATGTTGCGTTCAAATAAAAAAAATAAACCATGGCTATTGGCTTTTTCAAAGTCATTCCTTGTACTTTTTATTGCACAACTATTGGTTTCTGCAGTATGTATTTCAACGGCTCAAGCAGATACAACAATCCGTGTTGCGCCTGTGACAGCCCATTGCAACACTATTCTTATCAGTGATGATCTGGTGAATACTGATGCTCATCATGTGTCTTGCACGCATTGTGATACACCTGAATCAGCTGTATCAGCACATGCTCCCTTGATGTCGGATAGCGCAGTATCTGTTTTGTTGGCAATTATCATATTGCCTCAAGTATCTGAGCTGTCATTTTTGCAACATATAGCATCTTCGGACGGATATACTTCTCCACACAGTGCCACCCTTCTTTATCAAACCACCCGTCGTATTTTAATTTAATTTAACCCTTCTGCTCTTTATCGCATCGCCATGATGTGATGTGTTGTTGCGTGCTTTTTTAGCCCCAACCTCACAAAGAACATTGCAGGAGGTTCCTTGAATGCGACATTCAAGAGGTTTGATCCCATATACATTTGTTTTTTTAATAGGCTTATCCCCCCCATCGCTTTTAGCGGCAGAGTCCAGTCTCCCACTATTGAAAGTGGATTCAGAATTACAGGATAATACACCCGTACCGCACACCCATGATGTTCTGACACTTGCCGCTGCGGAAGGCATCGCTTTAAAGGACAATTCAGGGCTTGCAAGCATGGGAAGTCGAGCCAAAGCAATGGCTCAAATACCACCTCAAGTAGGGACATTTCCCGACCCCCACCTTTCTTTTGATGTGATGAACCTGCCAGTGAATACGTTTTCCACCACACAGGAAAATATGACGCAGTTGAAATTTGGTTTGTCACAGGACATTCCTTTCCCTGGCAAACTCAAAGCCAAAGAAGAAGCCGCACAATTTGAGGCGGAATCAGCTTTGTATGATGTGGGAGAAACCCGTCTAAGGTTGCTTCGCAATGTGGATATTGCATGGTGGAATGTATTTTATTTGGATCGTGCCTTAGAAATCGTCAAGCGCAATCAGGCATTGCTTCGACAGTTCATTCGTATTGCCGAAACCAAGTACAAAGTCGGTGAAGGCTTGCAGCAAGATGTTTTGCTCGCTCAGGTCGAGCTTTCAAAGCTACTCGATGTAGAAATACAGCTTATCGGCGCACGAAAAAACACAGTATCCAGCTTAAACAAGCTGTTGAACCGCCCCACCTATTTGGCGATTGTTTTGCCAAATAAAGTTATCGAAACATTGCCGAAGTTACCGACTGAAATCGAATTGCATAGACTCGCTGTAAACAATCGCCCCTTGCTTGCCAGTCAAAACGAACGCATCAGTGCTGCGAGAAAAAGAGTCGATTTGGCTCAACTGGATTACTACCCTGATTTTAAATTGGCTGGTGGATGGGGTATCCGTAGTGGCACAAATCCAGCCAATGGACAAACTCGAGCAGATTTGGCGAGCATTGGTATCAGTTTGAATCTACCCATTTTCACATCGACCAAACAAGATCGCGCCCTTGACCAACAGAAAGCAAATGTCGCAAAAGAACAATTTTCCTTGCAAGACCAAACCGAAGCAGTCTGGGCTGAGACCTCGACAGCGTTGGCTGATTTTATCAAAACCAGAGATCAAGCCTCCCTATTCAAACAAGGGATTATTCCGCAAGCCAGTCAGACCGTGGCTTCCATGCTGGCAGGTTATCAAGTGAATAAAGTGGATTTTCTTAATCTTGTTCGCTCCCAAATCACGCTTTACAACTATGAAACACTGTATTGGAAGGCTCTCACAGGCGCAAACCAAAGTTTGGCGCGTCTGGAAGCAGCTATTGGCAAAAATATTTCTAAGGAGACTGAAGATGAATAAAAATACCATAGGCATTGCGGTCGTTGCTTTAACCTTGGGTTTGGGTGGTGGCTACTGGTTTTCATCCCAAAATAAATCGGTGACTCTGGAAAGCCAAAGCAGCAAGCTAACAACTGAACGAAAACCTTTGTTTTATCGTAATCCGATGAATCCAACGGTCACGTCGCCTGTACCAGCCAAAGATAATATGGGCATGGATTATATTCCTGTTTTTGCAGATAACGGAGCGTCTTCCAATGAGCCTGCGGGTACTGTGACCATTGACCCAGTGACCGTGCAAAACATTGGTGTGCGTACAGCTTTAGCGGAGAGAAAAACACTAACACGCGAAGTGCAAAGTGTCGGGCGTGTGGATTATGATGAAAAGCTTATTACCCGTTTACACCCGAAAACTGAAGGTTGGATTGGCAAGTTGCGTGTGGATGAGACGGGCGAACCCGTTAAAAAAGATCAAATTCTGTTATCCATATACTCCCCACAACTGGTATCCACGCAAGAGGAATACCTCTTGGCTTTGAATAATATGCAAACATTAAAAAACAGCCCTTTTCCAGATATTCGCCGTGGTGCAAAGAATTTATTGCGTTCCACACGTGAAAGGCTTGAGCTATTGGATGTTCCAGAACATCAAATTAAAAAGTTAGAACGCACACGTAAGGTCATGAAGTTTCTGCATATCCACTCACCGTTTGATGGCATTGTCGTCAATATTGGTGCGCGTGATGGACAGTATGTCACACCGCAAACTGAACTTTATATGATTGCCGATTTATCCAATATATGGACGTATGTGGATGTTTATGAATATGAAATGCCATGGATCAAGCTTGGTGATGAGGCGGACATGCGTCTTGCCTCCCTACCTGGCGAAGAGTTCGTGGGCAAAATAACCTATATCTACCCTTATTTGAATGCCAAGACCCGTACCATCAAGGTGCGTTTGGAATTTAAAAATCCCGATATGAAATTGAAACCCAATATGTTCGCCGATGTGAATATTCATGCCAGCAAGCAGGTGAATGCGGTTGTTATTCCGAGTGAAGCTGTGCTGCGAACAGGGACGCGAAATGCGGTGTTTGTGGTGCGTGGCCCTGGTAAGTATGAACCGCGTGATGTGAAACTTGGCATCAGCTCCGATGGTCTTGTGCAAATTCTCGAGGGTGTCAAGGAAGGTGAGGAAGTTGTGACCAGCGCCCAGTTCCTGATTGATTCTGAATCCAAACTGCGTGAAGCCGCTGCCAAAATGATGGAAGCGAAAAAACCAACACCTGCTGATCCACGCCCTGCGATGGATATGGAAGGTATGGGTATGAAAGGCATGGACATGGGTGGCATGGACATGGGTGGTATGGACATGGGTGGTATGGACATGAAAAAAGGGGGCGAAAAGTAAATACCCATGATTCAGGCAATTATTGATGGTTCACTCAAAAATAGGTTTCTGATACTGATTGCGACGCTCTTTCTGATCGTCGCAGGATATTGGGCAGTAAAAAACACGCCATTGGATGCGATTCCTGATTTATCTGATGTGCAGGTCATCGTGTTTACCGAGTACCAAGGGCAAGCACCGCAGGTGGTCGAGGATCAGGTGACCTATCCTTTGACAACAGCGATGTTGGCAGTGCCATTTGCCAAAGTGGTGCGTGGTTATTCCTTCTTTGGTTATTCGTTCGTTTATATTCTCTTTGAGGATGGCACGGATATGTATTGGGCGCGTTCCCGCGTACTGGAATATCTGAATTTTGTCAGTGGTAAATTGCCCCCCAGTGTGAATCCCACACTAGGCCCCGATGCGACAGGTGTGGGTTGGGTCTTTGAATATGCACTGGTCGATAAAACAGGTAAACACGATCTCTCACAGTTGCGCTCTATTCAGGATTGGTATTTGCGTTACCCCTTGCAAACCGTGGATGGGGTATCTGAAGTTGCGTCGGTTGGCGGCTTCGTCAAGCAGTATCAGGTGGAAGTGGATCCCAATGCACTACAGGCTTTTCATATTCCGCTATCCAAGGTGAAACGAGCCATTCAACGCAGCAATAGCGATGTTGGCGGCAGGCTTATTGAGCGTGGTGAAACCGAATTTATGGTGCGTGGTCTTGGCTATATTAAATCACTGGATGATATAAGAAAGATTGCTGTGGGCGTGGATAAAAACGGCACACCCATTCTTTTACGGGATGTTGCCGATGTTCACCTAGGGCCAGAATTACGCCGTGGTGTGGTTGATCTTAACGGTGAGGGTGAAGTTGCAGGTGGCGTGATTATCATGCGTTACGGAGCCAATGCCCTTGCCACCATTGATGCGGTCAAAGAAAAATTGAAAGAGCTTACAAAGGGCTTGCCAGAAGGTGTGGAAATCGTGCCTGTTTATGATCGCAGTCATTTAATCGAACGCGCCGTGGATAACCTCAAAGATAAGCTGATTGAAGAGTCCATTGTTGTTTCGTTGATTTGTTTGTTGTTTTTATTGCACGCACGTTCGGCACTGGTGGCGATTCTTTCGCTTCCTGTGGGTATTCTGATCGCCTTTATGATTATGCAATGGCAGGGTATTAACGCCAATATCATGAGCCTTGGGGGTATTGCGATTGCCATTGGTGCGATGATTGATGGTGCTATTGTGATGATTGAGAATGCACATAAACACTTGGAACATGCCGTACGCGATAAGGGCAGCGAGCTTAATGACAAAGAGCGTTGGTTGGCAGTAGGGACGGCCTCTCGAGAGGTTGGACCCGCACTGTTTTTCTCCTTGCTGATTATTACGGTGTCATTTTTGCCTGTATTCACATTGCAAGCGCAAGAAGGTCGTTTGTTTGCACCCTTGGCATTCACCAAGACCTATGCGATGGCTGGTGCTGCCATTCTAGCCATCACCCTTGTGCCTGTTTTGATGGGTTATTTTTTACGCGGGAAAATTCCTGCGGAAGATAAAAATCCCGTGAATCGATTTTTGGGTTTTATTCACAAGCCAGCTTTGGATAAAGTCATTCAATGGCGTTGGAAAAGTGTGATTGTAGCTCTGTTGCTGCTGAGTGCGACAGCCTATCCATTATCCAAAATTGGTAGTGAATTTATGCCACCCTTGGATGAAGGCGATGTGTTTTACATGCCAACGACCTTTCCCGGCATATCCATCACCAAAGCCAAGGAGTTGATGCAGCAGACGGATAGGATATTAAAAACCTTTCCTGAAGTGAAGTCGGTGTTTGGTAAGGTGGGGCGTGTTGAAACTGCGACTGATCCAGCACCATTGTCGATGTTGGAAACCACTGTGCAGCTCAAACCCAGAGAGGAGTGGCCCGATCCCGACAAAACAACCAAAGCCTTGATGCATGAAATGGATCAGGCGATTAAATTTCCGGGTGTCGCCAATGCTTGGACTTATCCGATTAAAACACGGATTGATATGCTCTCTACAGGTATCAAGACTCCGATTGGTATTAAGTTATCGGGGCCTGATTTGGCGGTATTGGAAGAAAATGTTAAAAAAATCGAGCAGGTGCTGAAAAAGCTGCCTGATACCTTATCAGCCTTTGGGGATCGTACGGTGGGTGGTTATTACTTTGATTTTGATATCAACCGTGATGCGATTGCGCGTTATGGGCTGACCATTGGTGATGTGCAGGATGTGATTCAGTCGGCCATTGGTGGTGTGAATGTCACCCAGACGGTGGAAGGCTTGGAACGCTACCCTGTCAATTTACGCTATCCGCGTGAATTGCGTGATAACCCAGAGCAACTGGGGCGTGTGCTTGTTCCAACACCGACAGGCGCTCAGATACCACTCTCTCAATTGGCAACGATTAGTACCCGACAAGGGCCGCCTTCCATTAAATCGGAAAATGCGCGCCCCAACGCATGGATTTATGTCGATGTGACCACCAGTGATATTGGTGGGTATGTTGCCAGAGCCAAAAAATTGATTGAGAAAGAGATCGATTTACCCTCGGGTTATACGCTCGCATGGTCGGGTCAATTTGAGTACATGGAACGCGCCAATGAACGTTTGCGCGTTGTTGTACCCTTTGCTTTGTTTGTCATTTTTCTACTGCTATACCTGAATTTTGGCAACATCGTTGCACCGTTGGTGGTGATGCTCTCCATTCCATTTGCGCTGATTGGCGGCTTTTGGTTGGTCTGGTGGCTTGGTTTCAATATGAGTGTGGCTGTGGCCGTTGGTTTTATTGCCTTGGCGGGTGTGTCGGCTGAAATTGGCGTGTTGGTTCTCACCTTTATCAATCACAAAATCAGCAAGTTACGCCGAGAAAAAGGGCGTTTATTGCAGTCAGAAGAGATTATGGGGGCCGTGCTTGATGGAACCTCACAACGGGTGCGTCCTATTGCCATGACAGCAACAGCGATTATCGCGGGTTTGTTGCCGATTATGTGGAGTTCAGGAACGGGTTCAGAAGTGATGCAACGTATTGCCGCACCGATGGTTGGCGGCATGTTGACTGCGACGCTGCTGTGTTTGTTGGTGTTGCCTTTGATTTATGGACTGATTCTGCAATTCCAAGAGAAGCGTCAGGTAAAACTTATGGAGAAGAAAGCGTAAGTGCGAGTTTTTGTGATGTGTAGGGCTTGACTTATGCCCTGCACATAGCGTTAAACATGCTGCGCTATAGTATTATTTTAAGCATGAATACTACATCGTCACCCTCGAATGCTTTTATCGAGGGTCTATGGATAGATTCCCGATAAAAGATTTCGGGAATGACGGTGGTTTAATACTTGAATCACTATCTATAGATAAAATATGTGCAGTTATTTGCTGGTGAATCATTGAATAACTGTGCCATATTATGGTAAGGAGGGGATATGATTAAAAGTATCATTAACGGCTCACTAAAGAATGGCATGTTGGTATTCATGGCGACAGCTTTTTTAATTCTGGCAGGTGCTTGGTCGGTGAAAAATATCAAGCTCGATGCCATTCCAGATCTTTCTGATGTGCAGGTTATTTTGTTTACCAAATTCCCAGGGCAAGCGCCGCAGGTGGTGGAAGATCAAGTCACGTACCCGCTAACCACCACCATGTTGCAAGTTCCGGGTGCCAAGCTGGTGCGTGGTTATTCGTTTTTTAATTACTCCTTTGTTTATATTATTTTTGAAGAAGGTACGGATATGTATTGGGCGCGTTCGCGCGTGCTGGAATATGCCAATACAGCGGCACAGAGCCTACCCGCTGGTGTGAAGCCCGTGCTTGGCCCTGATGCCACAGGTGTGGGTTGGATTTATGAATATGTGTTGGTTGATAAAAGCGGCAAACATGATTTGGCAGAGTTGCGCAGCTTGCAGGATTGGGTGCTTCGTTATCGCCTAGAAACCGTTAAAAATGTATCTGAAGTCGCTTCCGTGGGTGGTTTTGTCAAACAGTATCAAGTGGAAGTTGATCCCAATATTTTATTGGCCTACAACATTCCACTGTCCAAGGTGAAACACGCCATCATGCGCTCAAATAACGATGTGGGTGGTCGTCTAGTTGAGATGGCGGAAACTGAATTTTTAGTGCGCGGTTTAGGTTATATCAAATCCGTGGATGATCTGAATCAGATTCCTGTTGGCGTGGACAAAAACGGTACACCGATACGATTGATGGATGTGGCGCATGTGCATCTAGGTCCAGAACTTAGGCGTGGTGCGGTGGATTATAACGGTGAAGGTGAAACTGCTGGCGGCATCGTGGTCATGCGTTTTGGTGAAAACGCCTTAACCACCATTGAAGCCATACGTGAAAAAATTAAAGAATTACAAAAAATTATGCCTGAAGGTGTAGAAATTGTGCCGATGTATGATCGTGGCGCATTGATTGAACGCTCGGTCGATAACCTTAAGGAAAAATTGCTTGAAGAATTTATTGTGATTGCCTTGGTGTGCATGATTTTTCTATTGCATGCGCGCTCTGCCCTCGTGGCCATTGTCACCCTACCCATGGGCATGTTGATGGCCTTCATTATTATGCAGTGGCAGGGATTATCCGCCAATATTATGAGTCTTGGCGGTATTGCGATCACGCTCGGAGCCATGGTGGATGGTGCGATTGTGCTGATTGAAAATGCCCACAAACACCTTGAGCATGGCGAGAAAAAGAAGGGGTCTGAATTAACGATTCCTGAACGATGGGAGGCAATTAGCGAGGCGTCGAGAGAGGTTGCGCCCGCCTTGTTCTTTTCACTGTTGATTATCACATCCTCTTATTTGGTGATATTTACGCTTGAAGAACAATCTGGACGACTATTCAAACCCCTAGCCTTTACTGCGACTTATATCATGGCTGCGGCAGCCGTGCTTGCCGTCACCTTGGTGCCATTATTGATGGGTTATTTTATTCGCGGCAAGATTATTCCCGAAGAAAAAAATCCCGTGAACCGATTCCTTAAATTTCTGCATGGTCCAAGCCTTGCCAAGGCATTGAAATATAAAGGTGTCACGCTTACCATCGCTTTGGCAGTACTACTGAGTGTGATATATCCGCTGGGTAAACTGGGCAGTGAATTTATGCCACCCTTGGATGAAGGTGATATTTTGTATATGCCGACAGCGATTCCCGGTATCTCCATCACCAAATCGAAAGAAATGATGCAGCAGATGGATAAAATCCTGATGACCTTTCCCGAAGTGCAATCCGTGTTTGGCAAGAATGGGCGGGCCGAAACATCCACCGACCCTGCCTCTCTGGCGATGACAGAAATCACCATTCGCGTTAAACCAAGGGATCAGTGGCCTGATCCAAGCAAAACCACGGCTCAACTGAAACTAGAAATGGACAAAGCCATTCAGTTTCCCGCTGTGGCAAACGCTTGGGGATTTCCCATTAAAACGCGCATTGACATGCTTTCAACAGGCATCAAAACTCCCGTTGGGGTCAAGATTATTGGCCCCGACCTTGCCGTATTGCAACGTCTGGGTAAGCAAATTGAAGGTGTGTTGAAGATGTTGCCTGATACCAAATCCGCCATGGGTGATCGTGCTATGGGTGGCTATTACTTGGATTTTGATATTGATCGCAAGAAAGCAGCGCGCTATGGGCTAACGACGGGTGATGTTCAGGATGTGATTCAATCGGCGATTGGTGGGATGGATATTACCGAAACCGTGGAAGGGCTGGAGCGTTACCCTGTGAATCTGCGTTATGCACGCGGTCTGCGTAGTACGCCTGAAGAGCTGAACCGCATGTTGATTTCGACCCCCACAGGTGTCCAGATTCCCATTGCCCAAGTCGCTAATCTTGTGATTCGGCGAGGACCTCCTTCCATCAAAAGTGAAAACTCGCTGTCTGATACTTGGATCTATGTCGATATTAAGACATCGGATATTGGTGGTTATGTTGAGAAAGCCAAGCAGGCTGTTGAGGCAAAGGTGAAAATTCCGCCAGGATACGAAGTGCTATGGTCAGGGCAGTATGAGTATATGCAACAAGCCAATGAACGTATGCAGTTGGCTGCACCACTGGTGTTGGTGCTGATTTTCTTACTGCTTTATTTCAACTTCAAAACACTGATTGAGCCGATGGTGGTCATGGCTTCCGTGCCGTTTGCACTGGCAGGTGGTGTTTGGTTGATTTATTTGATGGATTACAATTTGAGTGTGGCCGTGGATGTGGGATTTATTGCACTGGCAGGCGTGGCTGCTGAAATTGGCGTGTTGGTGCTGACGTTTATTGGACAGGAAGTGGCACGCAAGCGTGAAGAGTTACAACGATCGCTGACCTCAAAAGAAATCTTTGAAGCTGTGCTTAATGGTACGTCTCAGCGTGTACGCGCTATCGCCATGACAGCCGCTGCCATTATCGCGGGTCTGTTGCCGATCATGTGGAGTTCGGGTACAGGATCAAGCGTCATGCAGCGCATCGCAGCACCGATGGTTGGGGGCATGTTGACCACGCTTATTGTGTGTTTGATCGTGATGCCCGTGTTTTATTGCATCATTTTACAAGCCAAAGAAAAACGCGCCATGCGTCGTGCTGAAAAAGCTTAATGTTGATAAGGAGAGTTCTATGAAGACAAACGCTGTCATTGCTATTGTTCGTACCGATGCACTGGAGCAGGTGGAATCCTGCTTGCAGGATCTTGGTATCGAAGGGCTCAGCATCAGTCAGGTCAAGGGTTATGGGGAATACGAGAATTTTTATAGTCAAGATCATATGACGGTGCATATTCGTATCGAAATATTTACGGCTGAATCAAAAGCTGAAGAAGTTGCACGTTGTATTATGAAGGCGGCACATGTGGGGCAGCCTGATGATGGGATTGTGACGATTTCACCCGTGCATAAATTTTATCGTATTCGCACACAATCAGAAGTTGCATATCATGACAATTCATAATCTATCGTCGTTGAAGTATGAAGTTATCCCGTCATTCCCGAAATCTTTTATCGGGTATCTAATGATAGACCCTCGACACAAGCACGCGAGGGTGACGAATGGATGATGATCGAGATGGTAGTTCCATGCTTAAATCACGCTTGATCGTTACTGTGATTGATGAGCTTGCCGTACAAATGTTGGAAAAAATAAAAGGAGTGTCTTATGAACGTGAAATATAGTCTGTTGGGTTTGTTTTTGTTGGGTTTATTGAGTTTAAATGGTTGCATGATGTTGGGTGATGGTATGTCCGATATGCCGATGATGAATATGGGTGGCGATGGCGGAGGACATGAACATGATGATTAAAAAAACACCATTATTTTTAGGTATCATGCTTACCTTTGGCGTATCTTATACGGCGCTGGCAGATGCCTTACCCAGCCAAGCCAAGCAAGCTTCTCATGCCCAGTATTCGATTGATATGTATAAATCACCCACTTGTGGATGCTGTGGAAAATGGGCGGATCATTTGCGTCAATCAGGCTTTGAGGTGATTGAACATAAACGTGATGATATGACTGCTGTAAAGGCACAATATGGCGTACCCAATAAACTTTCTTCTTGTCATACTGCTTTGATTGATGGCTATATTATTGAAGGTCATGTGCCTGCGGCAGATGTGGAGCGTCTCTTAAAAGAGCGTCCAAATATTGCAGGTTTAACAGCCCCTGGTATGCCGATGAAATCACCAGGTATGCAGGATGTGGGGCAAAAACCAGAGGGCTATGATGTCTTGGCTTTTACCCACGATGGAACAACCACGGTCTTTCATCATTATCCATGAAGTCCTATGCTTTATTTACCATAAGCCTATTTCTAGCCGTGTTTTTATCGGGGTGTAGTGATGAAAAGGTGATGGCTTTGCCTGAAAAGGGCAAAGCTATGCCTGTGTTCACCATGACATCGTTATCAGGTGAAAAAAACAGTAGCGAAGCACTTTTTAAGGATAAGGTGGTGGTTCTCAATGTTTGGGCAACATGGTGTCCACCTTGCCGTGATGAAATGCCTGATTTAATCAAATTATCGGAGATGTTACCCAAAGATAAATTTTTAGTGATCGGTTTAGCCACAGATCAAGGCGTTCAACATGTGAAGGATTTTGTCAAAGAACACCATGTTTCTTTTTCCATTTATTGGGATGATGGTGGTAAAGCCATTGCGTTAGATATTTTAGGTGTGTCGCGTTATCCCGAAACCTTTGTGTTGAATCGAAAGGGTGTGCTTGTTGAAAGAGTTGTGGGTGGCTTCCCTTGGGCATCACCTCAAATCAAAGTCATTCTCGAAGCAATTTATAACACAGGTGCAGTGCCAGCCATTCAACATAAGGAGATCAAGCAACCATGACAACACAAGATACTTTAGAGGATTATCACTCAACCACCCGATGGTTACATGCAGGTCTAGCCATTGGGGTGTCATTACAACTTTTCAGTAGTTTGGTCATGAGTCATCCCGATGATTCCGAAACAGCCATGGGTAAAATCCTGATGACCTTTCATCAACTGGATGGCTTGTTTATTGCAGCTATTGTGTTGGCAAATTTGATATGGGCCATTGTGCGTCGAGGTGAAGAATCCAAACGGCAAATTGGGGTTATTTTTTCTTCACACCATTGGCGAGAGACTGGGCTTGTGGTAAAAAAATTACCTGCTGCACTGATGGGTAAAACTGCGTTTGTCAGTGCTGGGAATAGCTTGGCCATGATCATTGAAATGTTTGGTTTGTTGGCTATGGCAGGTATGGCAATCACAGGCACTGGCATTTGGTTTCTACACGATGGTGTAAGTCGTATTGTAGAGGATCATGTAACACCCATGATGGGACTCTTGCTTACCATCCATTCAGGCTTATCCAATTTTCTTTGGTTGTATGTGTTGGGGCATGTGTCGATGTCTTTGATGCACATGCGAGCAGGTCATCGCCCTTTTTCACGTATTTCACCCTTCAAAAAACAAATAAAGGAGAACGTATGATGTTGATTCTTTAAAGATACCCCATGTTTGCATCATAAAATTTCAATGGGCTAGAAGCCCTCAAACAGGAGAAAAATCATGAAAAAAATAATATTATTGGCAGCAAGTTTATTGTTGAGTAGTTCTATGGCATTTGCGCATGGCGATGAAGGTCATAAAATGGATATGGGACATAATCCATGTGATATGCATGGTATGAAAGGTATGGAACACAACCCATGTGATATGTCATCCATGAAAGACATGACGGGTATGAAAGGCATGTTTCTTAAGAAAATAATGATTGATGGTTATGAAGTCAGCTTCCATGTCATGAAAGCCCCCGAAGGTATGGCACATGGTGGCAGCCACCATCTGATGGTGAAGGTTGAAAAATCGGGTGATATTATCGCCCTGCAAGCTGTTAACTCCAAAATTACACACCCCAATAGTAAGTCAGAATCCAAGATGATGATGAAAATGGGTGATTGGTATATGGCAAGCTATGATTTAGGGCATGCTGGAGATCATAAAATCATGATTCTATTCAAAACAAAAGATGGAAAGAAACACTTTGGCGGCGTCACATATCCTGAAAAAAAATAAATGAAAGTAGGCACTGCACCTCATCATCTGGGGTGCGGAGCTGGCTTTTGATAGGCTATTTTTTATGAAAATTGAACATTTTGTCAGTCAACACCTGTCGATTAAAATAGGGTTATGGCTTATGATTATTTTCATCATGGTGGCCATGTTTGGCTGGGATATACTTCAAGATATGAAACGTTTACGCTTTGAAGCGAGTATTGTTGAGCGCAGCAATCATAAAAGTCATGAATTACATAACCTTGAAATTTCGATTAACCGTTATATTGATCCGATGAAAGAATTTTTAATCACAGGTGACTATCGTCTGGAGGCATATTTTAATCAATTGCATCAAGGCTTGTTGACATCGATTCAGAGCTATGAAAATCATTATACCAATCATTCTTTACAAACTATTGTAGAACAAGTTCACCGCATCTATGCTTTAAGTCATCATATTTTCACATTGCCATTTGCAGTGGGTAATATGGAAGGTCCCATTTTATTAAAAGAAGTGAATGAACATGGGAAAATTGCTGTTTCACAATTATCCAAGCAACATCAAAACTTAGATATTCAAGTCAACCGTGCCATGCGTATGATGGATGGCTTGAGAATGGATATGCGTGATGATGCCTTGGCATTGCTGTTTGTTCTGCTTATCACGCTGATGTTTTTAACCCACTTTATTTACAGCAGTATTGTTTTACCACTGGTTCGTATGCGTAAGGCGGCACAACACATTGGTGAAGGTGATTTTACTCAGCAGAGTCCTGTGACTTCCCAAGATGAAATTGGCGAATTATCCCGTGCTTTTAATACCATGGGACAAGCTCTGAAAGAGAGGGATAAGCACCTCGATCATGCGCGGAATTTGGCAGCATATCAGGAAAAAATGAACGCTTTGGGCTTTATTGCAGCAGGTATTGCCCATGAAATTGGTAATCCCTTGGCTGCCATTTCTGTTTCTTTGCAAGTGGCACAAAAAAAAATACGAAAGAAAAATTATCATATTGATTCTCAACTTGAAGCAGCGCTTATTGAAAGTGAGAGAATTGAATCGATTATTCAGATGATTCTTAACTTTTCTAGGCATGACTCTCACCGTCATCTGATTTTTTTCAAATTTCAAGCGGTGATTGATAATGCAGTCTATTTGGCGCAAATGTCACCCGATAAAAAAACAATCCATGTTAGTACAGAGATAGCTCCTCATTTACCTGCTGTTTACTCGGATGAAAACATTGTACTTCAAGTGCTTATCAACCTTATTCTTAATGCCATTGATGCGTGTAAGGATGGTGGCAGCATCCATATTCATGCGTTTGAAGGGAGGAATGGGATAATGTTGCATATAAAAGATACAGGCAGTGGCATTCCAGTTGATGTGCAACAAGCTGTTTTTGAGCCAAACTTTACCAGTAAACCGCGTGGTCAAGGTACGGGGCTTGGTTTGGCAATCAGTCGGGAGCTATTGCATAGTATTTACGGTTCTTTACAACTTCTGCATAGCGATGAGCAGGGTAGTTGCTTTCAAATTTATTTACCTATTCATCCCAAGGAGTCGGCATGAAGCTGTTAATTGTTGAAGATGAAAAACATATACGCCAAGGCATTGTCGATATGTTGTTATTGGAAGGTTTTGATGTTTATGAAGCAGATTCTGTCGCCCAAGCCTTGAACCAACTACACCATGAAAGCATGGATGCGGTGTTGTGCGATCATCATTTGCCCGATGGTGAAAGTTTTGATGTATTGCTGGCATTATCAGGAGAACACCCCATTCCATTGATTATGATGACAGCCTTTGGCAATCGAGAGTTGGTATCCAAAGCTTTTGCGGCAGGTGTTT
>NVWS02000123.1 GCA_002746295.2 Zetaproteobacteria bacterium | reverse complement strand
TTTATTTCTCCGTGACGAATCAGGTAAATACGAGAATCACCAACATGGAATAAGTGAGCCGTGGTTGATTTAAGAATCAATACAGCCAAGGTGCTGGCAAGGCTTAATTCCGATGCATAACGCCTTTGCCCTTGGGTATATAACCAAGAGTTAAGCGAATGAATAATGCGCTCGGCAGAGGTTTGTACACCCCAAGACATCGGGGTGCTGTAATAATCACTGATAAAGCCTTGCACACAATATTCGCTGGCTTCTTTGCCTGCTTCGCTGGAACCAACACCATCGGCTGTAACGGCAACAATGCCTTTGTGCGTTAGATCCATACCCTTGGGAATGAGAATGCCACAGCAGTCCTCATTTTGATCTTTGATGCCAGCTTGAGAGTGTTGCCCTGCTGTAATAATGAGTTTATTGGCCATGTTCTTAGTGCAACTCGATCCGTTCTACAGTGCCATCGGGTAACACTTCAACCATAACACCTTTCGGCTCATCCAAAAACATGGAACATACTGCCGCAAAAGCAATGCCACCTGCAATGACGATAAAAAATGTTGAAGCTGGGACGAGAGAGAATACGGTTAAGAAAATAACCGCGCCAATATTTCCATAGGCACCCACCAAGCCTGCAATTTGCCCAGTTAGACGACGTTTGATGAGAGGCACAACAGCAAACACACTGCCTGCCGCAGCACCCAAGCAAAATGAGGACACCATCATCATCAATACCGCCAGTGCAATCGACCATTCACCCGAAATTTGAGACATACCCAAGAAGCCGATTGCAGCCCCTGACAATAACACAACCAATGAACGTTTGCGTCCAAACTTATCACTGAAAAAACCACCCGATGGGCAAGATACAATATCAGTTAAAGCAAAGCATGCACCGAAGATGCCAGCAAGCGCAATGGGAATCATAAACGTGCTTTTGAAAAATAATGGAAGCATCGAGACAACCGCTAATTCAGAACCGAAAGTGACGGCGTAAGCAACACTTAAGATGGCAACTTGCTTAAATTTATAACGGTGAATTTCAGCCATAGGTTTGACAAAAATATCTTTGTTTACCTTATGAATTTGGCTTGCTTGATAAGCATAAATAGCAACCAGTACCCCATAAATAATATTTGCTGCCAACTCGCTCACCAAGCCAAGCCCTGCGACTTTCCAAGTTAATACTGCCATGGCAAGAAACATGGGGATATTCATGAGTAAATAGAAAAAATAATCGCCCTTACTAGAGACTTCTAAGCCGCCTGAACGATTGGGTCTAAAATAGGTTGAGCCAGCGGGTGTATCGGTGACGGATGCATAATAGATGAAAGCATAAACCAATGCGATGATACCTGTTATACCCGTAGCATAACGCCAGCCATCGTCGCCGCCAAACATCACCGCCAAGGTGGGCAGTGTAATGGCTGCGACAGCAGAGCCAGTGTTGCCCAAGCCTTTGTAAATCCCCTCAGCCAAACCCAATTGTTTGGCAGGGTACCATTCGCTAATCATGCGAATGCCAATGACAAAACCCGCGCCCACAAAACCCAATAAAAAACGGGTGAGTGCCAGTGTCTCAAAACTGTTTGCCGTGGCAAAGAAAAAACATAATACGGCAGTGAGCAACAACATGACAGAATACATTTTTCGAGGCCCAAAATGATCCACCAACATGCCTGTGATGATTCGAGCTGGGATGGTAAGTGCCACATTAAGAATAAGTAGGGTTTTAATTTGTTGATCGGAAAGCCCAAAGGATTCTTGAATGGCGAGTAAGAGTGGTGCGTGACTAAACCATACTAGGAAGGTGATGAAAAAGGCGAGCCATGTCATATGTAGTATTTTTGCTCGTCCTGTAAAGGCTAGGAAATTCGAGCTTAGCGTCGATGTACTCATGGTTGTATGGCTCCTAAAAGAATCAAAATTTGTATATCTATTGATGAGTTGGTGTTGCTAGGTCTTTGAGCAAGCCCGCTGCCAAGCATGTTTTTTGCTTTATTTGGCTTAAAAACTTGATTGTATTTTGTTTTAATGCGATCAAATGCCTAGATAATAGATATTTAATGCCTAAATATTATGCACTATAAAAATCAATGCGACGATTTTTGGCTTAAAAACAACATTTTTATTTAGGCACAGATATTGCTTAGTTCGTATTGCAATTAAATTAAATTATTTACCTGTGAGGTTGAGATGAGCAATAAGAAGAAACTGGTGATGATTGGTAATGGTATGGCGGGTGTACGTGCCATTGAAGAGATTCTTAAAGCCAACCCTGATATGTTTGATATTACGATTTTCGGTGCCGAAAAATATCCCAACTACAACCGAATCATGCTCTCACCCGTGCTTGCTGGTGATACCACCATCGAAGACATTATCCTCAATGATGAACAGTGGTATGCCGATAACGACATCACCTTGCATATGGGCAAACGCATCAAAGAAATTCAACGCGGTTATAGAAAAGTCATTGCTGAAGATGGTACTGAAGCAAAGTATGATACTTTAATTATCGCCACAGGTTCAAATCCCTTCATTATCCCGATTCCTGGCCATGATAAACAAGGTGTGATGGCATTTCGTGATATTGATGATTGCGATACCATGGTGGAAGCAGCTAAAAAATATAAAAAAGCCGCAGTGATTGGCGGTGGTCTTTTAGGGCTTGAAGCTGCCAAGGGCTTGATGCATTTGGGTATGCAAGCCACCGTTATTCACGATCAAGCCACCTTGATGAATATGCAGTTGGATACGCCCGCAGGTGAAATGCTGCGTACATCGCTCGAAAGCCAAGGCATGGCGTTTAAGACCTCCACATTAACAACCGCAGTCGTGGGTGATGAGCGGGTTACAGGCTTAACATTCAAGGATGGTACGTCCCTAGATTGTGATTTATTGGTGATGGCTGTGGGTATTCGCCCGAATATGGCATTGGCAAAAGACTGTGGTTTATTCTGCAATCGCGGCATCGTGGTGAACGATTATATGCAATCGGTCACCGATCCTTCGGTCTATTCGGTGGGCGAGTGTGCAGAACATCGGGGCATTGCTTATGGCTTGGTTGCGCCTTTGTTTGAACAGGCGAAAACCTTGGCGTATATGATTACAGGGCAAGGTTTGAAAACCTATCAAGGCTCGGTGGTGTCCACGAAATTGAAGATTTCAGGTGTGGATGTGTTCTCGGCGGGTGATTTCATGGGAACACCTGGTGCCGATATTATTGAACTGATGGACAAAGTCGGCGGTGTGTACAAAAAAATAATCTTGGAAGATGATAAAATCAAAGGCGTGGTCATGTTTGGTGACACGGCGGATGGTCCGACCTTCTTCCAATGGATGCAAGATGGTAAGGATATATCTGAGCAACGCTCGACCATGTTGTTTTCAGCATCGGGTTTAGGTGATGCAGGGCATTCGGGTGAAGATTTAGCCTCTGCCATGAGCGATGACACGGTGGTTTGTGGTTGTAATGGTGTCACCAAAAAAGATGTCGTCGATTCCATTGTCAAAGGCGGTTTGACCACGCGCAAAGAAATCACTGCTTGCACCAAAGCGGCGGGTTCATGTGGTGGTTGTGCTGGTCTGGTCGATCAGATTTTGGCATCCACGTTGGGTACGGCATTTGTCGAATCAGAACATGATCCGATTTGTAACTGTACAGAGATGAACCACGAGCAAGTCAAAGAACAAATCAAAGCCAAAAAACTCACCATGGTTCGTGAAGTCATGAGCGTGTTGGGTTGGAAGGGTGAAGGCTGCCATGTCTGCCGCCCTGCCTTGAATTATTATATTACGATGACTTGGCCTGAAGATTCAGAAGAAGATCGCACCTCCCGCGTCGTCAATGAAAAAATGCACGCAAATATCCAAAAAGATGGGACTTTTTCGGTCATTCCTCGCATTTATGGTGGTGAAACCACGCCCGATGATTTGATTCGCATTGCCACTGTCGCCAAGAAATACAACGTACCCACTGTGAAAATTACAGGTGGTCAGCGTATTGATTTACTGGGTGTGAAAAAAGAAGATTTAACGGCGATGTGGAAAGATTTGGATATGCCATCGGGTTATGCTTATGGTAAATCTTTGCGTACGGTGAAAACTTGTGTGGGTTCAAAATGGTGTCGCTTTGGCACACAAGATTCGACGGCACTGGGTATTCACTTGGAAAAACAACTGGAACGTATTTGGTTTCCTGCCAAGGTAAAATTGGGGGTTTCAGGCTGCCCACGTAACTGTGCGGAAGCGACGATTAAAGATATTGGTATTGTGGGTGTGGAAGGTGGATGGGAAATTAGTACGGGTGGTAATGGCGGTGTGCATGTGGTGGCGACCGAGTTGTTGTGCTTGGTGGAAACTGCCGAAGAAGTCGAAGCTATTTGTAAGGCTTATTTACAACACTACCGTGAAACAGGTCGTCACAACGAGCGTTGTGCGCCTTGGCAACAACGGGTGGGCTTAGAGTCCATCAAAACTGCTGTGGTGGATGATTTAGCCAACCGCCAAGCACTGATTGAGCGGTTAAAAGTCTATTTGGATACGCAAGATCAAGATCCATGGGCAGAGCGTGTTGCCGATGCAGAAAAACAACAACAAATATTTACGGAATATACACCCATTGATATTCCTGTCGTCGAGGTTTAAGTCATGAGTGAAGCAAATAAAAACTGGATTAAAGTCTGTACATTGGATGAAATTCCACCATCACAAGCACGAACTGTGAAAGCTGGAGATACGATCATTGCCGTGTTTCGTTTAACCGATAATCGTGTGAAGGCAGTGGAAAACCGTTGCCCTCACAAGCAAGGTCCATTGGCAGAAGGCATTATTTCAGGTGATGATATTTTATGCCCATTGCACAACTGGCGCATTCATTTGGACGATGGAAAAGTAGCTGCGCCCGATGAGGGCTGTGTGAAAACGTATCCTGTGAAAGTTGAAGATGGTCAGGTGTTGTTAAGTCTAGATTGATTTTTTGACTCGTTCCCATGCTCTTTCATGGGAACGAGAAATAAAAAATATTATGCCAGTATTTTTCCTGTAAAAATGGATATAAAGGCTGTGTAAAAGGAGAAGAAAATGGCGTATGTTAAACCAGAAGATGTTGTCGAAAACATGTTGAAGGCGGGAGCTAACAAGGCAAACCTTGGCATCAAAGATCTGTTGATTCGAGGCGCTTTGTCGGGCGTATTTTTAGGTTATGCCACGACACTTGCAATCACAGCCATTACCCAGACAGGCTTGGGTATCGTTGGCGCAATTATTTTCCCAGTTGGCTTTGTCATGATTATTTTACTGGGTCTGGAACTAGCCACAGGCAATTTTGCTCTTCTTCCTATTGCAGTCATGGATGGTCGAACGACCATGAGTAAACTGGCATTTAACTGGACATGGGTGTTGATCGGCAACTTGATTGGCAGTGTGCTATATGCATTTTTGTATTATATTGTTATCACCAAAATGGGGCATATTGATCCAACAACGATTGCAGCAGCCAAAAAAATTATCGCCGTGGCTGAACATAAAACCCTTGCTTATGGAGCGTTGGGCTTCAACGGTACGATTTCTGCATTTACCAGTGCGCTATTGTGTAACTGGATGGTCACGCTTGGTGCAGTGATGGCACTGACATCAACCACCACTATTGGAAAGATTGCTGCAATGTGGTTGCCTATTATGACTTTTTTCGCGCTTGGTTATGAGCATGCCATTGTGAATATGTTTGTCATTCCAGCAGGCATCATGCTGGGTGCAAATATCAGCATTGGCGAATGGTGGGCATACAATGAAATCCCCGTTATTTTAGGGAATATTGTTGGTGGTATGTTATTTACTGGCATGGCACTTTATATCACAGCTAGGAAAAAAGAAGCTGCTTTATAAGGCTAAAAATAATTAGGTATTGTTAAGCTTGGCTTAGTTTTTAGTAGCTTAAAAATACCTGTATGGTTTTGCTTTCTCTGCGCCTCCGCACCTCTGCGGTAAATTTTGAATGAAATAGAATAGGAGTGGAAATGACCAAAACAGTCAATAGTGCATGTTCGTATTGTGGTACAGGGTGTGGCATTCGCCTCGAAACCGATGGTCAGCGAATTATTTCATTGCGTGGTGATGTTCATCATCCAACCAACCGAGGGAAACTATGTTCGAAAGGTCGGGAACTACATCATACCATAAGCACCCATGATCGCTTATTACACCCCCAACTACGCACTTCACTCAATGCGCCTTTTGCACCTGTCGATTGGGATACTGCACTTGACTATGGGGCAGATAAATTTGCCAAGATTATTCAAGAACATGGACCCGATGCCGTTGCATTTTATGTGTCGGGGCAGTTATTGACCGAAGATTATTATGTGTTCAATAAATTGATGAAAGGTTTTATTGGCTCGAACAATATTGATACCAATTCTAGACTTTGCATGTCCTCGGCAGTGGTGGGTTATAAACGCGCCTTTGGTGCAGATGGACCGCCCACCTGTTACGAAGATATTGAACTAGCAGAGTCTTATTTTATTATCGGTGCGAATCCTGCTTACGCACATCCAATTATCTTTCGGCGCATGGAAGCCGCCAAAGAAGCCAACCCTGATTTGAAAATTATTGTGGCAGACCCGCGCCGCACCGATACCTGCTCCATCGCTGATTTATACCTTCCATTAAAACCTGGAACGGATGTACCACTGATGCAAGCCATGCTCAATGTGATGATTTGGGAAGGTTTAACCGACATCAACTATATCGAACAATATACACAAGGCTTTGATGCTTTAGCCGAAAGGGTTCGTGCAATGACACCGCGTAAAGCAGCAGCGATCTGTGGCTTGGATGCTGCGGATATTGTCAAAGCGGCATTGTGGTTTGCTGAAAATAAAACGGTGTCATTTTGGACGATGGGTTTAAACCAATCCACTTCGGGAACGGATAAAAACAATGCCTTAATCAATTTGCATTTGGCAACTGGGCAAGTCGGCAAGCCTGGTTGCGGCCCTTTTTCACTGACAGGGCAACCCAATGCCATGGGAGGTCGTGAAGTCGGCGGCTTAGCGAATATGTTGGCAGCACATAGGGATTACACCAACCCTGAACACCGCAAAGAAGTTGCTGATTATTGGGGCGTAAATGATGTGCCGAAAACACCTGGTTTAACGGCGACTGAGTTGTTTGATGGGCTTGAATCAGGCAAAGTAAAAGCCGTGTGGATTGCTTGCACCAACCCGATTGTATCCATGCCCGATAGCAAGAAAGTGGAAGCAGCCTTGAAGAAAGCTGAGTTGGTGATGGTCTCGGATGCCTATCACCCCACCGATACCACGAATTTTGCCCATATTTTATTCCCTGCCTCAGGCTGGGCTGAAAAAGAAGGCACGGTCACCAATTCTGAACGTCGTATCACGCATTTACAGCAAGCGTTGCCAGCGGCGGGTTTATCCCGCAATGATTGGAAAATAGCCGCTGATTTCGGTATCAAACTTGGTGAAAAATTAGATAAAGATTGGCACAACTCTTTTTCGTTTGAAAGCACCGAAGCGGTGTTTAATGAGCATCGTGGACTGACCAAGGGTAAAGATATTGACATCACAGGCTTGTCTTATGCGTTGCTGGATGAACATGGGGCGCAACAATGGCCTTTTCCAATCGGATCAAGCGTTGGTGAGACCAAACGCTTATATGAACATGGTAAGTTTGAAACTGCTGATGGTTTAGCACATTTTATAGATGTGATTTATCGTCCTGTGGCAGAACCCACGAATACTGCATACCCCATGTCACTGACCACGGGTCGCATTCGCGATCAATGGCATACCATGACCAAAACAGGCAATGTTCCATCATTGATGCAGCATGTATCAGCACCAGCATTGCAAATACACCCAGATGATGCTGGAGCCTATAACATTGATGAGGATGATTTGGTTATCGTGCGTTCACGTCGAGGGCAAACCATTACAACAGTCAACATCAACCGAGATATTCGCGAAGGTGTCGTTTTTTTACCCATGCACTGGGGTAAAATGACAGCACCTAGTGGTGGTGCCAACCAAGTCACAAAATCGGTGGTTGACCCCTATTCCAAAGAACCCGAATTTAAACATTCGGCGGTACAAATCGAAAAGTTTGAACCTGCATGGCGTGGCATGATGTTGATGGCAGGAAATAAAATGGCTTTGGGGCAAGAGATGATTCAAGGCTATACCTATGGTGTGACCTCTTGTGCAGGGACAGATCACCCAGTCACTTCCATTGATTTGGCTTGCACTCAATCTGTCCGTGTTGAGCAATATAAACGTTTGGATCAGATGTTAGAGCAAGGGCAAAGTTTTGAAACCCTGACTTATTCGGATCGCAAGCATGGTATTCATCGCAAAGCATGGCTTGATGATGGGCATTTGGTGGCGGTGCGTTGGGTTGGTGGTGATATGAATGAAGCCAAGTGGCTGAGAAAGTTAATGCTAGAAGGTCGTGATGTGGGTGAGCTTCGCCCGTATCTGCTTGCCCCAGGTGGTCCAGTGGATAAACAAGACACCAAGGGCAAGATTGTCTGCGCTTGCAATAATGTCGGTGAACTGGAACTCAAAGCTGCCATTGAAGCGGGTTCTGATTCCATTGAGAAACTCAAAGCTTGTAGCATGGCAGGTACAGGCTGTGGCTCATGTGTGCCTGAAATGAAGCGCTTACTTTCCAACAAGTAAGATTGGGGTTTTTGAGACACCAATACCTTCGCCAATTGGTAATGGGTCAAATCTGAATTTAAGGATAAATATCCACCCCGAATTCAACTTTGTTAATGAGTAATCCTATTACAATATCGTGCATTTTTTCACACTTTGAAAAACATATTGTTTTTGGCTCTTTTGAATTTTGAGTGGGTAGCGATTATAATTTTGATATTTCATAGG
>NVWS02000122.1 GCA_002746295.2 Zetaproteobacteria bacterium | reverse complement strand
TGTTTCTTTTGTGCAAAGGTTTGGATGTGTTTCACCCAATCCTGCATGCCTGAAAAATCATCCAACATCTGCTTGGCCGATGGTTTCCCCAAAGACATCGACCACGGAAATATATCGCCATGCCCCAATACTGCACGACACACATCACCATGCGCCCAACTGCGTTCTATTTTCATCGTTATATCGGCAGGGGTACAGCGCATCATTATTGTCTAAACAGCTTGCAAAACACGCGCATTATTTTGTACACAATCAATCAAGTGAATCACTTTATTCGCAGCGGTATCATCAAACACGCCCAGCAAACCATCTTGGTGTGCAAACGTAAAGGGCGGTTGAAATAACATGGTTTTATCTATCACGCCATTTTGTGTCAGATGATCAATGATTTGGCTGATAAAAGTCATTTGGTCAGCATTGAAGTGACCCGCCTGAATAAACTCAGCAAAAGCATCTTGCGCAGCAGTCTTATCCAAGCCAACGATAGCGCGAATAAACTCTCCCAGAGGTTTATCGCCATAAGTGCTGATATAATCTTGTTTCGTTCCAATGGTTTCACCATCAAACAAAATACGTTCCAAAGCTTGTAAATCCAAAGCTGTCATGGGCTTGTTTTTCTTTAATTTTTGAATCACCACATGATTTTTATGGTTGCGTACATAAGCCTCGACACGTTCCTTATAACTTTGTTGTTTGGCATAAGCAGGCATGAAATCAGGCTCGCTAACCCCCATGTCATCCAGTGTATCTTCAAAGTTGGTGACGACATTCACCTGACTTTCTTTATCCAGATACTTCATCAAATCACGCAATGAAAGCCGCATATCATCCAAACGGTTCACATTCACAACTTGCCAAAATTCTTCGCTTTGTAATCTATGGAGCATCGGCAACTGCAACGCCACAGCTGGAATATTTTGTTTCTTGAGTAAATCTTTGGCAATACTGGTGATTTTATGGATGTAAGCATCGGTACTGTAAGCATGGCTAAGCAATGCCAACTGAAAGCGCAATACAAGCACATCAAAGCGGCGTGCCATTTCATCATCATTCTCATGGGGCAATATCAAGCCAGATAGGTGCGTGTTTATATCCAACATATCGCCCTTGGATACATTCACCCAACGTTTTGCATCGCTATATTCAACCACATAACGCAACTTGGCGTTTACCACAAAGCGGTCTCGGTTTAAGGCTTCCACGCTTTGATGCAGCTCTTTCACATAAGCTTCTGCCAAATCCCTTTGCTCAGTACTGCTACCTGCCTGCTCACGAATCAGTAGTGCAATTTCTAACTTGGCTTCAAATATTTGCCGCGTCAGACTTTTCACAGCCTTGGTTTTTAAACCGTCAGGGTTCTCATTGAAAAATTCAAAGTTTTGACAAAAATCAAATATCGCAAATTCCTTCTTATCTTCACCAACGCCAAATAAATCAGGGCAAAGCCGTGTACCGCGCCCAATCATCTGCCAAAACTTGGTCGGTGATTTCACCTGTTTAAAGAATACCAAGTTCACCACACGCGGCGCATCCACACCTGTATCCATCATATCCACCGACACAGCAACCTGAGGGTCACGCTCTTCATACGCATCCGCAAAAGTTTCTAATAAATCTTGCGCTTTGCTTTCATAGTTATCAATCACACGCAAAAACTTGCCTGCATATTCAGGGTAGTTTTTATTAAACCGCTGCTCAATAAACATCGCATGGTCATGATTCTTGGCAAAGATGATGGTCTTGCCCAACTTATCGCCACCTTCCACCTTGATACCATTCACCATCAGATGATTCAGCACCTTATCCACCGTATCGGTATTGAATAACCAGCTATTCAGTGCCGAACTAGCAATCTCATCAGGGGCTTCTTCATTGCTTGGATCGCCAAACTTCTCTTCATATTCTTTTTTCTCAGGTTCAGACAAATCATCATACTTGATGCCCTCACGCATGAATTGCAGCGGTACAGATACCGCTTTCGGTGGCACCAAATATCCTTCATCCACCGCAGTATTCAATTCATAAGCAAAGGTCGGATTATCATCCTCAATACCAAATAAACCGTATGTGTTATGGTCAATGTCCGTTTTGGGTGTTGCGGTTAAGCCCACCAGCATGGCATCAAAATAATCAAAGATGGCACTATATTTTTGATACACTGAACGATGTGCTTCATCGACAATAATTAAATCGAAATGCCCAATACCATAAAAGCGTTCATCCTTTTCAACCATGCTATCAATGCGATTCATGATGGTGGGATAAGTCGAGAATACCAAGCGTGTGCCGTTATCCTCTTTCTCTTTGGTCAAATCAATCGCAGATAAGTTGGGTAAATATTCATTGAACGCACTCTTGGCTTGTCTCACCAGCGCATTCCTATCGGCAAGGAACAACACACGTTTTGCCCAGTTACATTTGGTTAGCATATCCACAATCGCCGCAGATGTCCGTGTCTTGCCGCTGCCCGTCGCCATCACCAAAAGACTTTGCCTTGCCCGCCCGCGTAATTCGCCTTTTTCATTGTGCGATGAAAAATTCTCTGCCACACGTTGAATCGCTTCCAACTGATAGGCACGTCCTGCAATGTCTTTATTCACGTTGAATGTGCGCAAATCGGTTCGGCTATTGCGCCGTTGAATCAATAGTTGCAGTTCATCCTTGCTATAAAACCCCTGCACTTCACGTTCAGGACTAAATTGGTCATCCCATAAATATGTTTCAAAACCATTGCTATAAAAGATAATCGGGCGTTGCCCATATTTGGCTTGCAAGCAATCGGCATACAAGGTGGCTTGATGTTTGCCTTTGCGCGGGTCTGCCATCGTCTTCTTGGCTTCCACCACTGCCAGCGGCAAACCATCATCACCCCACAACACATAATCCACATAACCTACACCTGATGGATTGGTGCTTTTCGGCATACCTGCCACTTCATGCTCGAGTTCATAACCTTCACGCAGATTATCCCAACCACACTCTTTCAGTGATAAATCAATATAGCGTCTGCGAGTTTCAGCTTCCGATACTGCCAATGGCACGGCTTCTTGAAAGTCCACAGCCTTTTGCCGTTCGGCTTTCAGTGCGGCTAGTGTGCTGCGCTCTTCTTCCCATTGCGCTTTAAGTGTTTCGTTGCTGCGGGTTTGTTCTCTTAGTTTTTCCTCTGCATCAATGGCGGCTTTGGTCTTGGCTGCAAGCTCCGCCTGTAAATCCAAAAGCTGTTGTTGATTCATCTTTTGTTGGTCGGCTTGTTGCCCCATATTCGGGATAAGGGCTTCATCAAATACTTTGCTCAACGGTTTGCTTTGACCGTAATACATATTGAGATAGAGCATAAAACGAAATAGATATTTCAATGATGCCAGTGAATCACCCGCTTTGATTTTACTACCATGTGCTGCGGCATTGCCAGTTTTACGAACCAGATTAATTTCACGAAACAAGCTCTGTGGAAATTGATCTCTAAAATTCTGGTCGTGTAAAAGTGTGCTTAAATCAGCCCGCCAAGGTCGTGTTAAACTTGCATCATGGTCATACAACCAGTTTACTGCATTTTCCAAGCTGCTACGACATAAAATTGCCGCCGCAGTGGGTGAAACAAAGGTCAGCTTTTCAGCTTCTAAGGCATCGGTATAAAGTGATGGAAAAGCAGTTTGGATGAATGCGAAGTTGCTCATTCAAAATAACCTTTATTTGTTCCCAAAAAAGAGGCCACAAGTTCTTTCTGAACTTCAGGAAAATCTTTAAATGCTTTCATCCATATTGACCAAAAGCCACCATTTAACACTAAATCTTTGATTGTTTCTACATCACAATCATCTTTTTTATATTTGCATAGATACCTCTGAGAAATTTCCCAACCGCTTTTTCGCTCTTGCCATAATGTATCTTTTCCTTTGTAACCATTACGATTCGGCATCCTGTCTAAGCGTACTAAGTCAATGAGTGCTTGTGCCTTTTCTTTTGCAGGCGAATCAAGGCTGGGGTCAACCTGAATATAGCCGCTTTCTAAATAAGTAAATATCTCATAGGTGTTATCCCGATCAGGAAGAAAGGTGTTTTCAATACCTTTTGTAGATTTACAAGTATTACAGTTTTTACATGACAATAAAAAATTACTCCAATCATTCTTCAGAAGATCGTAAGTTTTTTTATCTTGAATATGCTCAACTTCAAGCGCAGTGGCAAAGCCCTGTCTCTCACAGTAATTACAATAGCCACCCAAAGCATCTATCAAGTCTGTTCTAGCACTTCCATAAGGGTTATATGTTGTTTTATTGGTTGAGAATAAGCTCTTATCTACAGGCCTCATGATGCAGGCTCATTTCTTTTTGCAGAACGTCGCTCAGCCTTCATTAAAGCTATAAAGACGGGATCAGCATTAAATTCCAACTCAATCTTATCAAGCCTTTCCTTCAATTCAAATGTTTGGTTATCGTCTACAGCCGTCTTACCTTGTTCAATTAAATCAAAATACTGAGAAGCGAGATTTTGCATGGTAAGAAAACGCTTACTTCGTTGAACATTTGCAACTTGCATATACGTTTCAGCGATTTCTTCGATACTTTTAGTAAAAGGATTGCCACCACTTTGGGTGCCTAAATTAATTAACTCATCAGATCTTAGTGATTGTACTATAAATGGTGAATGCGTCGTAATAATAAACTGAATATTTGGGAACGTTTTTTTCAAGTCTGCAATCACACTCTTTTGCCAAGTTGGATGCAGGTGCATATCTAACTCATCAATAAGCACTACACCTTCAGTTTCTAAAACTGCATTTTCCCCCAAATGAGGGTTTAATGTTACAGCTCTGTAAGCTATATCAGCCGTCAAACGAATAACATTTTGAAACCCATCGCTCAAATCAGCAAAAGGCATCCACTCACCATCATTCAACTGGCCAAACATATCATCGGCTTCCCAGCTAAAGTGAACCTCATTCCAACCGGGAACCATGCTAGTGATGGCCGTTGTAAAGGCTCTGTAAAGGTCGTCTTTTTTATTGAATTTTAGCTTTGCATCTTCAAAAGATTTAAACCAACCTAAAAATCTTTTCTTGCAGGTAGTCGGGTCTAATGCAATATAATATCCATCTAATCTTGAACCCTGCTTTGCATAGGCTAACTTCTCGTGTTTCTCTCGTGCTAAACGACCTGTGCCGTAATATGCAATTAAGGGTAAATTAACGGGTTCAGCATTTTTATCACTCACACTGGCGGTAAAAGCTCTCGCCATGTCAATAAGTTCATGTGCATCTTTATACGTCGTTGCACCGCCCAATTTTTTATTGGTATCCCTCGTCCAACTGAAATCCTGACCTGCGAGGCTATGCTCAACCGAGATGGAGAAAGGAAGCTGTACCTCAATATTATCAGATGAAACTGCAACCCTTCTCTTCTCATTTTGTCGCAATGACCGTGAGGGAATACCATCCACGCCAAGAAAAAAAGTACCTAATACAAATGAGAGGGCTTCTAAAACAGTCGTTTTTCCCGAACCATTATCACCAATAAGTACGGTTATATTTGGGTTAAAAGAAAAGGATTCGTTTTTAAACCCTTTAAAGTTTTGAATTGTAATATGCTTTATTTTCATCGTTTTTTCATTTTCCTTGTGGATAACTGAAATGTAAAGGCAGTCCTGACATCTGTAATTACTTGTGCATATTGATAGTCAGACAACCAATTCACTGTATTTTCCAGCGCATCATGATAAAGGCTGGGGAAATCAGCTTTGATAAATATGAAATTACTCATGAATACTACTTCCTCCAATCTTTTTGTTTGCTCAAGTCATGCATCTATGTCTATAATTCGCCCAACAACTAAATGGATTGGGAGTTCCCGGTCGGCGTTATGGCTTCAGTGAGTTCACTGGAGCCTTTCGCTTCAAAAGTTAAAAGGTTCCACCCTCGTGATAAGAGCTCATGGAGCTCTTCCTCTTCGGAGGATAGCGAGGGTGGTCACATTTCTAACACTCAATAAAATGTTGTCGTCCCATTTCTATAAACATCCCACTCCGCATCAATACTTGCTTTGATAATATCATACGAGCGTGTATCTCCTCTGCTCCACTTTCGATAAATTGCCCAATTACAATAATCGACAACCTGCAAATTAAAGTTGGATTTGGATTGATGGTGGTAAATACGGTAAGTCACGCCTTCATCCAGCAATGATTTAAGTACCGATTTCACACCTTTTTCCATCGCCCTTTTCTTTTTAGCAATGGGCATGGTGTCTGTAAACACCACTACACGCTCATAACCTTTGCCATGTACATGCTTTTTCACCACCCACTTCATCAACATATGAAACACCTGTGTATAAAACTTACTCTCTTCTTGAAGGCTGGGATGTGTTTTATTTTTCTGGGCAATCATGGAGCATACTTTCACATGTTCTAAACTTTCATGAATAATGGAGAACACCTTATTTCTCACATCTTGTTTATCTTCAGTGGCATGAAAATATTCGATATTGATGCCGCTTTCCAATAAATCATAGCGTAGCTCTCTCAACTTATCATAACTGGGAAAAGGTCGTTCCTCGATAAGACAAGTCAGCATAAAATGCTCAGTACCCTTTGCGGAAAAATCAAAGTTTCCACCCTCATCAATAAATAAGTAGAGCGTTTTCAAGCTGTAAGCTCACCCGTAAATGCCTTTTGTAGCAGGCTGTTAAATAGGTTATTGGATTGTTCTAAACTGGCTTGCGCTTGTTGTTTTTGCGCTTCGATATGCTGGATGCGCTCGGCAAATTGGTTTTGTAGGGTGATGGGAGGAAGAAGTATCTTAATATTCTGCAACTCTTGAGCATTTATATTTGCCATTCCCACAATGCTTTTACACATATGACGCAATACCACTTTACCATGCTTTGAATTTAAGTATGCCCAAATAAAATAAGGATTAGCTTTATCATTAGTTCGCAACCTTATTAAGTAGCCAGCAATAGCCATTTCTTGGTCTTCGTTAAATAAACCTGTTTTTCCGACCAATTCTTTACTATTTGTTCGATTAAAAAGAATATCACCCTTCTTCACTAGGTATTTTGGCTTGTCAGCTTCTTTTAGGTTTATATATTTTAAAGAGCGGAAGTCCATGGCTCCTTCATAAGTAATGTTATTCATTCGTAAATATGAATATTTGCCATTATCTTGTGCTTTAGCACTTGTTCCATACTTTGCTGTAGTTAATAAATCTCTAACAGTTCCCTTTTCAAATCCCATCGGATTAGTCACAGGGTCGCCAAACATATCCAAAAACAGGGATTGGCTGAGGGTGGTGTAGTGGTCGATGAGTTGCGCATCTTTTTGCCTGAGCCTATCCGCCGCATCCAATATCGCGGCAATCTTCTTCTGCTCTGCTAGGGGTGGTAGTGGGATTTGTGTATTTTTAATATATTTGGGTAGCTGAAGGTTTATAATTCCAGTTGTTTTATTTTGAAATTTTCTTACAAACCCAAACTTGTGGTTACAAAAAAGAATATAATGAAGATATTTTGGGATAACTTTACTTTTTATTGGTCTCAGTATAGCAGTGAAATTATTGCAAAGATAAACGCCTTCTTTATCAAAGAAAACAACTCGACCTACGGGTTGAGCAGGACTTCCTCCTGATTTTTCGATAATTATATCTTCTTTGAATAAGCGCTTAGATTGGACTTTATTATCAGAAATATTCCTAGTTACAATATTAGTAAAGTCTATTCGTCCCTGATTCGAAAAATTGGCAGTGCGAATTACCTTTGTTTCCCCTGAACCGTTACCCCATTCACCCGAAAGTGGTTTTTCAACTAGACTTTGTAAAAATGCGGATTTAATCACCCTAACAACCCCTTCAAAACCTTTAATGCCTTACCGCGTTCAGCATCCAATGTCTCAATCTGGGCAATAATTTCGGCTGGTGGTGCATATTCCACCTCTTCATAAACAATCTCTTTATAGCGGTTGATGCTCAAATCCCAATCGTTGGCTTTGATTTCAGCCAACGGCACTAAAAAGCTTTGCTCGGTGCGTTGGCGCTCGGTTTCTTGGTCGCGTTGGTTGAAGCGATGGATGATGTCGGGGATATTATTGTCGGCAATGGGTGCGCGTTTATCGTCCAGCGAATAACCATCGGCTTGCATATCATAAAACCAGACGTTATCCGTGCCGCCATGATTGGTTTTGGTGAAGATGAGTACGGCAGTGCTGACCCCTGCATAGGGTTTAAACACACCGCTGGGCATGGAAATCACGGCTTCGAGTTTTTGATTGGCAACAATTTCTTCCCGCAGCTTTTTATGGGCATTGGATGAGCCAAATAATACGCCATCGGGCACAATCACCGCACAACGCCCACCGATTTTAAGCATTCGCAGCATCAAAGCGAGAAATAGAAGTTCTGTTTTCTTGGTTTTGACCGTTTTGAGCAACGATGATTCCACTCCATCATAATCCAGCGAGCCTTTGAAGGGTGGATTAGCAAGAATCAGGCTGAATTTTTCGCGCATGTCGGCATTGCCTTCGCTCAATGCATCCACGGCGATAAGTTGCGGGTTTTCAATGCCATGCAGTTGCAAGTTCATCGCGCCAATACGTAGCATGGTGGCATCAAATTCTAAACCTGTGAACATCTTGGTGTTGTAGTGGTCACGAAAATCAGCATTGTAAAACCAATCCGACTTATGCTCATGCACATATTCACCTGCTGCAACCAGAAAGCCCGCCGTGCCACATGATGGATCACAAATCCTATCGTCCTGCTTGGGTTGCATCATCTCGACCATCATTTGAATGATATGGCGTGGGGTGCGGAATTGACCATTGGTGCCTGCGGTGGCGATTTTGGAAAGTAGGTATTCGTAGAGGTCGCCTTTGGTGTCTCGGTCATCCATTTTGATGCCATCAATCATCTGCACCACTTGATCAAGTAGCTTGGGCGTGGGAATCATAAAGGTCGCGCCCTTCATATACTGGGCAAAAATGCCCGCACCACTGCCAAGCTGTTTCATGTGTTCAAACACGGTCAAACCATCCGCAGAAGGCTTGCTAAACAAATCAAACATCGTTTCAGGATCGTTATGCTTGAAGGTATGCCAACGAAACGCTTCATGCTCTGCTGGATAGAGAGGGCTAACGATTTCCGAACCAATCAGATTGGCTTTCTTTTCTTCCAATAGCTGTGATTCATCCAAGCGGCGAAGAAATAACAAAAAGGTAAACTGCTCAATCACCGTCAGCGGATTGCTGATGCCACCCGTCCAAAACGCTTGCCATATTTTATCGACTTGGCTCTTTAATTCGCCTGTCATCATGACACATCTCCTGACTGTTCAAGCCCATCACTATCTACTTTTTTCTTCATAGTAATTTCCCGCTGTTGTTTCTCTTGGCGATAGGTTTCAATGCTTAAATTACGCAGTTTTGAACTGATACCACCATCATTACTGACATAACCCACATGCTGCACATGCGGTTCAATAATATGGATTTTTTGCAAAGGCGTAACAATCAACAATTGCAAATTTAACTGGGCAAACAAACGCAAGCCATATTCCGCCGATTCATCCGAACCACGCCCAAACGCTTCATCAATGACCACAAAGCGGAAGGAACGTGAACGCACCGCATTCCATTCAAGTCCAAATTGATACGCCAAACTTGCCGCTAAAATGGTGTAGGCGAGTTTTTCCTTTTGCCCCCCTGATTTACCACCCGAATCAGCATAATGTTCATATTCCGTATCATCTTCACGCCAGCGTTCAGAAGCGGCAAAGCGAAACCAATTGCGCACATCAGTCACCTTACGAAGCCAGCGCGCATCACCATCCAACTCGCCTTCACGGCCACGAAAACGAGCAATTATTTTTTGAACTTGTAAAAATTTATCTTCGGAATATTGATCGTTTTCAGAGCCTGTCACACTGTTTTCCGTACACGCTTTCATATCCTGCTGAAAACCTTGAATTTCAGCATCCACCGCAGCTTGAGCCAAAAGAGTGATATATCGCCCTTCCACATAATCAATTTGCACCAAGGATTCATTGATACGATCAATGCGTTCTTTGATGGTTGCACGCTCACGCAATAGCTGGCTTTGAAAATTGGCAATTTCACGAATCGTATTTTCATTTAACAGGGCCTTAAAACGCGCTTCAAATTTCGGTAAACCATCCGCATTGAGAGTGTTCAATAAGCCTTCATATTCATGGGCAGCACGTAAATCGACATCCATTTCTTGCGTCACCAAAGGATAAGCTTGATGGAAATCTGTCATCGCCTTGATAATATTATCACGCAAACGCCCCAGTTTTCCATTGAGGCTTTCAATGCGCTTGTTCAGGGTTTCGCGCATATTTTTTTCATGCCCAACGCATGTCTCTACCGTATATTTGACATCCTTACCCAACACTTCTTCCGCCAAAGCATCCAAATCTTTTTGATAGACTTGTAATGCCTCCGATTCTTGTGTTAAAAATTCTTGCAAGGCGGCATAGGCTTGCTTGGCATCTTCGCTTTTCTGCTCTGTTTTTGAGCATTCATCACGCCGTTTGATTAAGGCTTGCTGATTTTTTTCTAAGGTCTGCAAGACTTGATTGCGCTGCTCCGTCAGAATTTTTAGTTGATCCGATGCCGCTTCCAAAGCTTCTTTTTCTTGATTCAAAGCTGTTATTTCCGCTGCCAAAGGTCGCCAATCTATATCTTGAAAATCCCGATAGGCTTCAAGTTTATTCAGATGTGATAACTTTTTCTTTTGGCTTTTTAAATGCTTTTGTAAATTTGCAATCTGCTTGCCAATTTCTGCCAAATCATGTTGCGCTCGTTTTGCTTCGACCTCCAGCGCAGCGATTTTTTCCTTATTGCTCCAACCCAATACAAAGCGTCGTTTATCATCCAAACGGTGGCGATCATCTTTTTCATGCCGCCCACCCTTCGCCTTAATCTGCCCTGTGATACTAATCGCCCGACTTTCACGGCGAAATGCTTCCATATCGGTGCAACATACATAATCAAAGCGCATGCTGAGTTCTTGTTGTAACCAGTGATAAAATTCAGAATTGGGTTTCACTTCCAGTTTGTGTGCCAACGATGCGGCATGTTGTGGCGCATGGGTTTGCCCATGAGTCTGATGATGTTCACGTACCCGAAAAAATACCAAGCGTCCTTTCAAATGATGCTCATTCACCCATGCCAAAACCTGCGTATAATGACTCTCTGAAACCAACATCGACAAGGCAAAACCATGCAACAAACGCTCTGCCGCCCCTTGCCAATCGCGCGCATCTTCTCGCACTTGAATCAATTCACCCGCAAACGGCATGGCATCTTCATCCAATTTTAAATCTACACACAAACGCTGACGAATGGCAATCTGTTGCTCTGGAATATTGCTTTTACGACGTTTCAAGCTATCCAATTCACGTTGTTGCCCTTCACAATCACGTTTGCCTGAAGCCAAATCTACCGCCCATTCATTCATGCTATTTTGCGTTTCTGCTTCTTCATCTTGCAGTGTTTTTTGCATGTCCAAACAGGTATTCCGATGTTGTAAAAACATCTCCACATCTTTGACCGCAGGTAAATCAAGCTGGACAATCCAATCATCATAATACTTGGCGCGTTGCAAACAGCGTTCTTTTTCAGCTTCGGTTTCTTTGATTTTTTGATCCAACATGGCAATGCGATCACCACCTTGATCGGCAATAGCACGTTCCAGTTCGCGCTCTTGTTGTTGCCCTTGCTGGACTTTGTCGGTCAATTGTAAAACACGTTGTTGCAAGCGTTCCAATTCGCCATCCAATTTATGGATGCGTGTGTCAAGAAGCTTCGATTTCAACTGGGAAAAATAGGCTTGCAATGCTTTCCGACAGACATCAAGTGTCGCTTTTTCCTGATCCAAGCCTGCATATTTATGGCAATCTTCGACCAAAGGCGTAAGCAAGCTGACTTGTTTTTTCGCGATCAACACCGCCTTATGGGCGCGATCCAAATCATCAAAGTGGGCAATTAAGGCATCAATGCGTGATTGCACATCAAAGGGTTCTAACATGTGACCACGCACAAATTCGGTTAAATTACCAATGGATTTCATGGATACGGTTTGGTGAAAAAGTTCCAAGGCTTGATCATTGTCAATGCCAAAGCGGCGACGAAAAAACCTACCATACTCAGTAAACGCATCAAATAGGTGTACGCCTTGATGCTTTAAGCGTTTGCGTAGTGCCGCCATATCTGTACCAAAGCCACCAAAATCATCTTGAATAGATAAACTACCATCGGCTACCGTAAAAAACCGTTCAGGTTGTCCTTGCGGTTTTCGGAACCAAAACACCTGCGCTAAAGTGACCGTTTGCTCATAACCTTGGTTATAAAATTCACCCAAAATCACCGAATAACTGCCATGCTTACGCAATGCCACAGGTTTAGCTGTACCCACCGCGTCACTTTGCTCCGATTTATAATGCCCCAAAACATAGGAGCGCAAGTCACGTTCTTTGGCTGCCGCACCTGCGGCTTTATTGTAGGCAATGCGATGGGCTGGCACGAGTAAGGTGGTGACTGCATCCACCAAGGTGGATTTTCCTGAACCAATATCACCCGTCAGCAAGGCATTTTTGCCATTTAAGTGAAACGACCACACCTTTTCATTAAATGTACCCCAATTCAACACTTCCAAGCGTTGGAGGCGAAAACCTGTTAAGGCATCATCTTGGATAAAATCAAGGTTAAGTGTGGATTCCATCACGAATCTCCTTGGGGCTGTAATAATTGACGATATTCACTCAAACGCTGATCAAATTCAGCCAACCATTGTGCATCTACAAATGATTTAATGATACGGTGCAACTCAAGCATTCTATCTGAACCTTTCATTTTTCGTGCAAAGCCCATTTTGACCACTTGATTGATGTAACCATCCACCTGATCAATCAAACGCACTTCATTGCTACCATCGGGCAAAAATATCCGAATCATTTCCAAGATTTCATCCCGCGATACAATGACCCGCGTTTCACCACCTGACGCATCGGATTCAGCCATTTTCTCACGCAACAATGCCAATAAAAGACTGACATGAAACGATAATTGTCGCCGTGCAATCAAACGCGGCAGTTTTTCATCATCTTCACCATATTCTCGTGCGCGTAAAAAAGCATAACCTTCCGCCTCATCCAAAATTAAATCCAAACCCAGTGTTTCAACGTATTCAGCCACTTGCAACTGCAAATTTAACAACCCTTGCCACAGTTTTGAATCGGTTTCCCTGTCAATCATGCCTTTGCACAAAGCAATCACCACCGCCGATAATTGTGGCTTAGACTGTGATGGTGTGTGTTTCACGGCTTCATTCATCTCTCAAGAACCCCTACGGATATTTCTTTTTCCTTCAAAATTTTTCTGTAAAAAATCAGAAACTTCCGCCCCAAAAATAGCATGGGCAAGGCGATCAAGGTAAGGACTTTGCTGATTAGCCTCCTTGACAAGAAAGTAACATTTAATGGCACGCGCCCGTTGTTTTCTCCCCACATAATAGCGACCGACAAGCATATAAAATGCCTGCACCTCCTCGCTATCAAACGTTGGTAGTACCCCATAATCAGGGTAGTGCATATACAACTGAAGTTTATCATCAAAAAGTACAGAAACCTTATCAATATCCCCATGCAGCACGGCTTCTTTGGCTTGGGAAACACGACGACCTAAATCATGGTTATTTGGATTTTCCGCAGCTCTAGCTTTACCATCCTGTTCATCGGATGATAAAAAAGCTTGGAAAACATCGCCCCCATCTTCAAGTATATCTTGCTCAATGATATTTTTATTCACCGTTTCCATCAGCTCTTGTAAGGAAGGTTGGTTTTCTGATAAAAAACCATCTTGCAGCACAGTTTTATCAATGTAACCCATCGTATTCTCCATTCAGATTCAATGCCATCAACGCACAAACAACATATATGGCAAGGTCACGTGTTTGATCAAGCCTTGTCCTGTACGCCATTGCAAGACTTCCTGCTTGTGGTCATCAATGACACAGCGTGATTGCTCACTTGCCAGTTGCAACCATATCACCAACTCCGCCAAACCATGTTGCAAAGGATAGATGTCTAATAATGTTGCCAAGGAAATTTGCGTATGTTCTTGCAGGGCTTGCGCCAAACCATGTTTTAAGCGTCCTTTATCAACCACCACCTGTGAAAATAAAGCTTCGGCATCGGCATCTTCCTCCCCCATTTCCAGTGCCACAGATTCAATCACACTTTGCAACGGCGGTTGATATAAAGGGCGTTCCATGGGCAAGCTCATATCCAATTTCATCTCATCCATGGTCATCTGAAGTGTTTGGGGAGGTGTGTTGAGGGTCGCGCTGGCACTGCTTTTAATCTGCCCCAAAATTTCCATGATACGTTTGTTTTCTAACCATGCTTTATCATCCAAAAAACGACGCAATTGACTGGATAATTGTGCCACAGTTCGCTGGGTGTGTTCACCTGCTTCAAGCCAATCATAATGCACCCGACGCAATCGCGCATCAGGTCTGGATTCCGCAACAGGCGTGAGTGCCATCACTTTATCCAATAAATACGTGAGTTCCTCTTGCCGTGAGCTGGACATCAAAAAATCCCAAAAGGCACGAAAGCTTTTGCCCTGATCGGAGTTCGTAATATCATCGCATTCATTGAGAATATCTTGCAGTAACTCGCCTTTTCCACCTTCCCATAAGGCGATGCGCTCACGTACACGACGATCCAATTGACGAAAGTTTTGCTCCACTTCACGGAAGTCACTCAATAACTCACCCGCCATCATGACAAATTGTTGGAACCTGTCTTTGATGGCTGTTTCATCCAACAAGGGAATATCGCCGCTTTGAATTTGTTTGATTTCCGCATCAATCTCACGGCGTTTTTCGCGTAATGCTGCAATGCGTATTTTAGGGTCGGTTTCACTGCCTGATGCCATTTGTTGCAACAAATCAAATAAGGTGAGTAAGCGAGATTCTGTACCAATAAAGCTGCGTTCGGTTAAACCTGCCAGCCAGCGAATGCCTTTTTCTGTGGCAGGGGTTAAATCATAATGCGGTTCATCGGAGTTTTGTGGGTAAAACTTACGCAGCCAACCTTGTGCATTGTCTGCCCAATCGTTGAGATATTCGGATGCTATACGCGGATAACTTTCTTCACCAAGTCGTTCGCGCAAGGCAAAAAGTTCATCTTCCAATGATTCTTGCAAATCGGCCTGCGAAATCTCACGCACATTCGGTGCAATAAACACACGATGCAAAAAACTGGCAACCAAGGGTGAAGAATCAGCCCGTAACAATCGCCAAGCTGGATGATTTTTACGCAAGGAAGCCAGTGCTTCATGGCTTATTGCCGCTGTATTCATGATACATCCGCAAGCTGATGACCTGAAAAATCACAGACCATCACCCGAATATCAAAATCATCAGGATAACGCGATATTAAAGTATCCACCGTGCGTTGTGCCAAAGCATGATAAAATAAATCAGCCAAACCCAAATCCTCCATACGTTCTGCTGCAAAACGTGCTGTTTCTGCCGCTGCGATTTCAACACACACATCATCAGGCGCGCCACAAATTTTGGCGATGTCTGCCAATAAATCAGTGTTCACGGCTTTGCGATTGGCATGGGTAATGACTTCGCCCTGTGCCATTTTGGTGAGTTTGCCGACCATGCCGCCGATAATGATGTGTTGGATACCTTCTTTCACACAAGCATCCAGTGCAGGACCTAAAAAATCACCCATTTGCACAAAACATGCAGGCTCAAGTTCAGGCAGTGCGGCAATGACAAACTTTTCAGTGCGTCCGCCCGTGGTTAAAACAACCGTGTCTTGCCCTTGATTGGCAGCGACTTCAATGCCTTGCACCACAGAAGCACGAAAGGCTGCGGTGGAATAGGGGTGGACAATGCCTGTTGTCCCCAAAATCGAAATGCCACCGATAATACCCAAGCGATCATTGAGTGTTTTCTTTGCCATGTCTTCGCCATCAGGCACAGAAATCGTGACTTCAAGCCCATATTCTTCCAATAACTCGGCTGCGACTTCACGCACATTGGCTTCAATATTTTTGCGTGGTACAGGGTTAATGGCAGGTCCACCGACTTCAAGCCCCAAGCCACGCATGGTAATCACACCAACGCCTGCACCACCTTTTAGTATGACTTCACCCGCTTTGTCTTCAATCAATCGAACATCAACGGTGAGGTGCGCCCCATTTGTACAATCAGGATCATCGCCTGCATCTTTGATGCACATGGCATGGGCAATTTGACCATCATCACTCACTGTACCATCATGAATGATAAACTTTACACATGTTTCATTGGGCAATAAGGATTCAAGTTCCTCAGGCACTTCACCCGTGCTTAAACCTATCGTGGCTGCCCGCGCTGCTGCCGCAGCATTTGCGCCTGTGGTGAAGCCTTTGCGTGTACCACGTTCACGTTTTTTCAAAAGTTCGGATCCTAGCTACCTTTTTCAAACCCAATAAAAATTCAACATTACCCTTGGGACCATGAATCGGTGATTCAGTCACCCCGATCACTTCAACACCATCCAAGTGTGTTTTTACAAAGGTCACAATTTTATCCACTGCCCACTGGCGAATGTCATCATCACGAACGACACCTTTTTTCAAGTGTTTGGGTTCAACTTCAAATTGAGGTTTAATCAAGGCAACACACCAGCCCCCAACTTTCAAAAAAGACCATGAGGGTGGCAATACTTTTTCCAAGGAAATAAACGATGTATCCATGACCAATATATCCACGGATTCGGGAATAATCTCAGGCGTTAACAAGCGCACATGTGTTTTTTCGATATTGATAACACGTTCATCTTGTTGCATTTTATAATGCAGTTGCCCATGACCCACATCCACCGCATACACTTTGCTTGCCCCATGTTGTAACAAGCAATCGGTAAAACCACCTGTCGATGCACCCACATCCAATGCCACAGCATCTTGCACAGGAAAAGAAAAGTATTGCAAAGCACCTTTAAGTTTTAAGCCGCCACGCGACACAAAGGGTAAGGTTTCACGCACTTCAAGTTCAATGGTTGATAAGACTTTATGCCCTGCTTTATCCGATTTTTGACCATTCACATAGACCAAGCCAGCCATCACCAAACGCTGGGCTTGGCTTGTGGAATCAGCCAGACCGCGTTCAAAAATCAAGTGATCCAAACGTAGTTTTTTCATTCACATCACCTTTTAAATCGCGCGTAATGTGTTGGCAATGGCATCGGCATCCAAGTGTAAATCACGCAAGATTTCCGCCTGTGTGCCGTGTTCAGGGAACACATCGGGCATCGCCAGATGTTTAAAGCTTCCTTGCCAACCTTGGCCGAGGGCAAAGGCTGCAATGGCTTCACCAATACCACCGCACGCCACACCTTCTTCAACCACCACCAACGGTCGCTTGGATTGTAAGTGCTTGGCAATCAAATCAGTATCCAAAGGTTTGATAAAACGTAGGTTGATATGGGTAAAGCTGCGCCCATCTTCGGCTTGAATGCAATCCACCGCAGCTTTGGTATCGGCAAAACGTGTGCCGACAGAAATCACCAGACCTGCATCACCTTCTTGCATCACTTCGGCTTGTCCTATCGGCAACACCGCTGGTATTTTGGCTTCAACACCCAAACCACAACCACGCGGATAACGAATCGCACAAGGACCATCCAAAGTAAATGCCGTGACCAACATATCCTTGAGTTCCTGTTCATCTTTGGGAGCCATGATGGTCAAATTGGGAATGCTGCGGAGCATGGCAATATCAAACATACCTGTATGGGTTGCACCATCTGCACCAACAATACCTGCCCGATCCATGCAGAAGACCACAGGTAAGTTTTGAATACACACATCATGGATAATTTGGTCAAAGGCACGTTGTAAAAAAGTCGAATAAATGGCCACCACAGGGCGTTTACCAGCCACCGCTAAGCCTGCCGCAAAGGTGGTAGCATGTTGTTCGGCAATGCCCACATCAATGCAACGGTTGGGATGACGTTTGGCAAAACGCGATAAGCCTGTACCCCCTGGCATGGCGGCTGTAATCGCCACAATGCGCGAGTCATGATCGGCTAAATCCGCCAAAGTATCGGCAAAAACTTGGGTATAACTGGGTGCGGCGGCAGTTGAGGCAATGGGTTTACCTGTTTTAAGGCAGTAAGGTCCTAAACCATGCCATGTTTCTGGATCTTCTTCGGCAGGTGAAAACCCCAAACCTTTTTTGGTCAAAATATGCAGTAGAATGGGACCATCCAAATGCTTGCAATTCTCTAAGGTTGGCAGTAAATCATCAAAATCATGCCCATCAATCGGTCCGACATAACGAAAACCCATTTCTTCAAACAATGTCCCTGGTGTAACCATGCCTTTGACATGCTCTTCCAAGCGTTTGGCAACTTCCAACGCCACGGGTACTTTTTCCAACATGCGTCTGGCAGCACCTTTGGCAGAGGTGTACGGTTTACCTGTAATAATTTTTGCCAAGTACGAGGACATCGCGCCAACATTCGGGGCAATCGACATTTCATTGTCATTCAAAATAACCAACAAACGATTGTTTTGACCACCCGCATGATTCAAAGCCTCAAATGCCATGCCACCTGTTAAAGCACCGTCACCAATAACCGCAATGCTATGGTGTGATTCATGCCGCAAATCACGTCCAACTGCCATGCCATAAGCGGCTGAAATGGAAGTGGAAGCATGCCCAGCACCAAAACAATCATGCTCGGATTCTTTGCGTTTGGTGAAACCATTCAAGCCACCATATTGACGAATACTGGGCATACCCGATAAACGCCCTGTTAAAATCTTGTGGGGGTAGGCTTGATGACCCACATCCCAAACAATTTTATCTTCGGGCGTGTCGTACAAGTAATGCAAGGCAATACTTAATTCCACCACGCCCAAACCAGCCCCCAAATGCCCACCAATCGGGGCTAAAGTTTCAATCATATAGTCTCGCATTTGCTGTGCTAGTTTGGGTAGTTCTTGACGCGATAAGGCTTTGACATCGGCAGGGCTATGAATACTTTCTAATAATGTAAAACTCATTGACCACGCTCCAAAATATAATGTGCCAACGCAATCAAGGGTTGACCAGATTCTGCCAAGGGTTCGCATGATTCAAGGGCAATGGCTTGCATATTCTGAGCAAGTTCGCGGGCGCGTTGCAGCCCTTCCAAAGAAACATAGGTCGCTTTATGTTGGGCTTCATCTTTACCCGCACTTTTGCCCAAGGCTTCTGATGTTGCGGTGGCATCCAATATATCATCGGCAATCTGGAACAATAAACCCACGGCTTCACCATAACGCGAACATGCCGCCAGTTGTTGTTCACTTGCGCCTGCCAATATCGCGCCTGCTTCACAACTATAACGAATCAAAGCCCCTGTTTTATGAATATGAATGCGCTCAACTTCAAGCACGCTATGCACTTGCTCTACTTCGGCTTGCATATCCATGGTTTGCCCACCCACCATGCCTTGAGCGCCTGCGGCAAGCGTGAGCCTGTGTAATAAATCCACACGCATATCACTGGGTACATCCAAGGTGGTTAACAGTTCAAAGGCAAGGCATTGCAAGGCATCCCCTGCCAGTACAGCGGTGGCTTCATCAAACTGCTTATGACAGGTGGCTTGGCCACGGCGCAAATCATCATCATCCATACAGGGTAAATCATCATGAATCAGCGAATAAGTGTGCATACATTCAATACTCACGGCTGCTTGCATCGCTTGAGCCTCACTTGAACCCCCGCAAGCCTTAAAACAAGCCAACAACAGGGCAGGGCGAATACGTTTGCCACCCGCCAACAAAGCATAGGACATCGCATGTAATAAATGTTCAGGCACGGTATGAAGCCGAGCATCGATATGTTCTTGAATCGATTGTTCTACAGATTTTGCATAGCCAGCAAGGAATTGAGGCATTGGCATACTGTTATGCTTTTGGTTCATTGAGTACATCCAAGCGTTGCTCTGCTGTATCCAACAAGGCTTCGCAGCGTCGTGATAATTGCACGCCTTGTTCAAAAGAAGCGACACTATCTTCCAATGACATCTGACCCAATTCAAGTTTTTCAACCAATGCAGTCAATTCATGCAAGGCACCTTCAAAACTAAGTTCTTTCGCATCCACTTGCTCTTTTTTCGTTTTTACATTCGACAAAAGAAGCCCCCCCTTTTCACCTATAAAATCAGGAGCATAAAAGGTATGCCCCATTTTGTACAAAATAAGCCCTGCAAGGATAGACTTTCGACATGCGTATTCTTCAACATGACATTCAAAACTATCCTGATTCCTTACTTGAGCAGGAATCCATTGTAGCAGATATATTGGCAAAGCGGGCTCAAGACACCATGATTTTAACAGAACATCCGCCAACCTATACCTTGGGAAGCTCTGGCAAAATGCAGGATATTTTAAGCCGTACCATTGAAGGGGAATCGATTGCTGTGCATAGCACGGGGCGAGGCGGTGAAGTCACCTACCACGGACCAGGGCAGTTAATATGTTATGTTCTAAAAAACATCGAACATGAAAAAGATTTGCATCAACATGTGCATCACTTGGAAGAACTCATCATTCGCACCTTGGCAGACTTTCATATTCATGGCGAACGCAATGAACGTGGCATTGGCGTTTGGGTCGATGGTTTAAAAATATCTGCTGTGGGTGTGCGTTGCCGCAAGTGGGTGACTTTTCATGGCGTGGCCTTAAATATTCATCCCAATTTACAACATTTCAAAGGCATTGTGCCTTGTGGCATGCGCGATGCCCCTGTCACATCCATGTATCAAGAGGGTGTTGATGTCCCCCGACACATCGTGGAACAACGCATCATTCATCATACCCAAACTTTATTTATAAACGGAATTTAAACCTTCCAAATATTGTTGCATACGTGTTTGCTGGTCAGAAACCTTGCTGTATGGATCCATACCCAAAGCCTCCAGTGAAGCCTTGGCATACGCCAAGTGTTCTGCATCGCTCATTTTTCGCCAGTCCGATTGATCCACAATTTGATCACCTGTTTTATCAAATTGAGCATCCACAGTCATACTATCTTCAGCCCATGCAAGAAACGGCAGCATCACTGCTACCGCTCCCATACAACACTGCCAATGCAAGTGTTTAATAACGATAATGATCCACTTTATACGGACCTTCTACAGGTACACTGATATAGTCGGCTTGTTTTTGAGACAATGTCGTTAAATTCACACCAATTTTAGCCAAGTGCAAACGCGCCACTTTTTCATCCAAACGTTTTGGTAAGACATATACTTCATTCTTATAGTTTGCTGAATGTTCCCACAATTCAATTTGCGCCATGACTTGATTGGTGAATGATGCAGACATCACAAAGCTCGGATGACCTGTTGCACAGCCCAAATTCACCAGGCGACCTTCTGCAAGCAACGTAATCCGATGACCATCTGGGAAGATAATTTGATCCACTTGTGGCTTAACATTTTCCCACTCATATTGTTTCAACGAAGCCACATCAATTTCATTGTCAAAGTGACCAATATTACAAACAATGGATTGGTCTTTCATGTTAATCAAATGATCGTGTTGAATCACATGGTAGTTACCTGTTGTGGTCACAAAGATATTGCCTTCTTTGCAGGCATCGTTCATGTCCACCACACGATAACCTTCCATTGCAGCTTGCAAGGCACAGATTGGATCAATTTCAGTGACCCAAACGGTAGCACCCATGCCTTTAAAGGCTTGTGCGCAACCCTTACCCACATCACCATAACCCAATACAACCGCGATTTTACCTGCAATCATCACATCTGTGGCGCGTTTGATACCATCCAACAACGATTCACGGCAGCCATACAGGTTATCAAATTTCGATTTGGTCACAGAATCATTCACATTGATGGCTGGAACTTTTAATTTCCCATCACGCGCCATTTCATACAAACGATGGACACCTGTGGTTGTTTCTTCAGACAAACCTTTAATATCAGCCAACAATTCAGGATATTTATCATGAATCAACTGGGTAACATCGCCACCATCATCAAGAATCAAGTTGGGGGTCCAGCCATTAGGACCATGAACTGTTTGTTCGATACACCACCAAAATTCTTCATCCGTTTCGCCTTTCCAAGCGAAAGTAGGGATGCCAGCTTGCACCATAGCAGCAGCGGCCTGATCTTGGGTTGAGAAGATATTGCAAGAAGACCAACGCACCTCTGCACCCAAATCCACCAATGTTTCCATCAATACCGCTGTTTGAATGGTCATGTGCAAACAGCCCACAATACGTGCACCAGCCAATGGTTTTTTACCTGCATATTCTGCACGCAAAGCCATCAAGCCTGGCATTTCTGTTTCCGCAATGGTGACTTCTTTGCGGCCCCATTCTGCCAATGACATATCAGCGACTTTATAATCTGTAAATTTAGACATTCTCATACTCCTATGCGTGCCTTTTTCAGGCATAAAAATATGAGCACCGTTGTTTTTATTTGACTGAGCCTAGCGATTTATGACCTACACATATAAATCGTCGCAGTGCTCCTCAGTTTAATACTGTCCGTGTATAGTCATTCAAGTATGAAGCCATCGTCATTCCCGAAATCTTTTATCGGGAATCCATGTATTCCAACAGATCCTCGATAGAAGCATTCGAGGATGACGAAAGTATCATGCAGCATTCATGCTTGAAGCACTATATTATTAGCAGAACCCTGCAATATTATTCTCAACTCCTCCAGCTTATTTTAAAGTTTAGATAAGCAATGCTTAATTCATAGTTTTGCATCTATTTTATGGCTTTGTTCACAACCAAATGAGCTAACCATAACAATTTCACTTTTATGTGAATTTCACACTCCTAATGTTCCGCAATCAATTAGCGAAACAAAGAGAGGCTTTCATGCAGCAATTACCATTAACTATCAATTATCATCTAGCTAATGCTGAGACTTTATATGTGTAAATTCAATAAACAGCTCAAGCGCATGCCTATGAAGGTTAAAAATAAAGCTCTTAGTATACTTGAAAAAATCAACTTGGGAGAGTCTTCTTTAAAGTTGGGATGTAAAAGATTGAGGTGCTGTGGAAGAAATAGACACATTATATCCGCTCCTATTGGAAGAGGATATCGTGTATTGATGCTCAAAATGGAGAATACTATCCAACCATTTTGGATAGGAACGCACGAAGCCTATAATACAAAGATAGCGCAACTTTAGGAGGATATAAGAAAAGCTTGGTTGTGAAATTCACACGCCCAAGCTTGCGCAATGAATCAGCGAAAGGAGGAGTGTAATGCTTTAGTAACACTACGAGAGATTCCTATATCAGGAATTATGAAATAATCAGGCGTGTTGTAATTATTTAAATATTTTAAAGTAAAAAGGAGATAGATATGAGTTGGTTCAGTGGATTAGGGGATATAGCTGCAGATATGGTCTGTGACATCAGCGTGACTGTAGGTGGAAATACATATGATAATGTTTTTACAACAATCGGAGAAACCATCGGTGGTAGTGCAGAGCTGGTAGGTAAGGTAGCAGATGTATTGACTGATGATGTGAATATTGATTTGGATGATGCGTGGTAGCGATTTCATACACGGTATTGTTGGCGTTCTGTGTCGCCTCTTGAGGGTCATACAAATTGTTAAAAAGGGGCGTGCTAACGCTCGCCTCTCAACAAAATTATTAAGTGTTTCACCCACATTTAACATTTGATAAACAGGGTATAAGGAGAGAAAAATGAGTAATCCATTATTGGTAGGTCTTGCAGGAAATGAAGTATCGAAGAAAATCAGTGGCACGAGTGAAGTATCTGTAGGAAGAAGTGTCGTCGCTACGGGATCTGGAGTAGCTATCGGATCGGTGGCATCAGGCGCACTTGTTGTAGCTGGTGTTGTTAGTGCCCCTGTAACTATTCCATTGGCTGTTGCAGGGGGAGCTATCGCCTTTGTCGCAAGTTTATTTGATTAAACGTATTAAGGCATATTACAACCAATACTTTATTTAGTGTTACTTGCTGCTTTTCAAAGAAGCAGCAAGCAATTCCCCTTTAAATTTTAAATTGGTAACTGATGTTACGCACTTAACCAAAAAACAGCGTCATCCCCGAATGCTTGTGTCGGGGATCTCTTGTAAAGCCCCCAATCACTCAAGAACCTTATGAAAAATTGGGCGACATCAATATGAAGCAAGTCAC
>NVWS02000121.1 GCA_002746295.2 Zetaproteobacteria bacterium | reverse complement strand
TTACAGGCTGCTAAACGTGAAGCACGCGGCTATAAATTCGCACACTTCAAAACTATGGCTTACTTAATGACTGGGAAATTGGACTTTTCCAAGGTTAATAAATTTTGCTTACCCACTTGATTTTCAAAAGAGCCTTTTTTTTGCATTTTTTTAGTTCTGCATAGAGTGCCCGAATATGACCTTTATTGATTCACGCTCCCTAAGCAAGTTTTGTCCATGTGGTTTACAACAATCTTATGCTGATTGCTGCCAACCCATCATTGAAAATGATCGTGCTAGTAGCGCAGAAATGTTGATGCGTTCTCGTTATACTGCTTTTGTGATGCAAGATGCTGCTTATTTATTAAACACATGGCATGAAAGTACGCGTCCCGATGATTTTAAGTTGGGGGCATCGCAATGGTTGGGCTTACATATTCTTTCTTCAACCTTTGATACAGTGCGTTTTGAAGCTGCGTTTTATACAGGTTCTAAAGGCATGTTATTGAAGGAAAATAGCCGATTTGTATTTAAAAATCAGCATTGGCGTTATGTGGATGGTGATTGCACGGTCGAAAGCATAGGGCGCAATGCCGTGTGTTTCTGTGGTAGTGGTCGTAAATTCAAACAATGTTGCAAACCGCGTAAGGGTGCTGTTTGACTTCTTCTTTGATTCGTAAACTGGCAAAAAAACATGGTTTTGATGCCTGTCATTTTTCACGCCCGATGATTAAAGCCCAAGATAAAGATGCTTTAAGCCACTGGTTGGCGAATGATTATCAAGCAAATATGACATGGATGGCTGAAGCAACACGGCTTGAGCGGCGAAAGAATCCGAAACGTATGTTGGATGATGTACAGACGGTGATTTGTCTTGCCATGCGCCATATCCCACCTACTTATGATTTGAAAATGGCGCAACAGTCCAAAGAAAGGGGGGTTGTGGCATCGTATGCTTATGGTTTGGATTACCATGATGTAATGAAAAAACGAGTCAAGGCCTTGGCACGTGATTTGGATGTCTTACTCGGAGAGCATGGACAGCGTGTTTATGTGGATACCGCGCCCGTGTTGGAACACGCGCTTGCAGCATCGTCAGGCTTGGGCTGGCAAGGCAAACACAGTTTAACGATTCATCGAGAACATGGCTCTTATTTGATGTTGGGTGAAATTTTTACCACGGCATCAATTGAAGTAGATCAAGAGGCTAGCCAACATTGTGGAAGTTGTACCGCTTGTTTGGATGTGTGTCCCACAAAGGCAATTATTGCCCCTTATGTGGTGGATGCAAATCTGTGCATTTCTTATTTAACCATTGAATATAAAGGGGTTATTCCACGCGATTTACGTTCAAAAATGGGCAATCATATTTATGGTTGTGATGATTGTCAGATGGTTTGTCCTTGGAATCGAAAAATAACCGCTGTGGATGATATATTGATGGTGAATCAAGCACATATATTGCCCATGCTTTCAGAGTTATTGCTGCTGGATGAAGAAGGTTTTCGTCAACACTTCCGAAAGTCCCCCGTCAAACGTACGGGGCGTGTGGCGATGTTGCGCAATATCTGTGTGAGCATGGGTAATTCTGGCATTGCGGATTTTATTCCCCAACTTTTGATAGCAAGCAAAGGGGAGGAAGCCTTGATTCGTGTGCATGCGATATGGGCAATATCACAGCTAATCGCTGAATCATCCCGCTTATTGCAACATTTGGAGAACTTGGAAAAAGACGAAGTGAATGAGGATGTATTGCAGGAAATTGCCCAATGTCGGCAAGAGGCGATAGCTTCCGCATCATGAATTTAGGACAAGCTATTGTTTGGCGTATCTTACAAGCGATTCCGACACTCTTTGGTGTAGTTACCTTGGTGTTTTTTCTTTTACACTTGGTGCCTGGTGATCCTGTGGATGCACTTTTGGGTGAAACAGCCTTGGCAGCCGATCGAGAAGCCATGCGCCATGCCTTGCACTTGGATGTGCCATTGATGCAGCAATATGGCTTATATTTGCAAGGCTTATTATCGGGAAATTGGGGGCAAAGTATCATTGACCATCGGGATGTGTGGTTGCGGATGATGGAACGTTTACCTGCCACAGCAGAGTTGGCAGCGGTGAGTTTGTTGTTGGCAGTCATTCTAGCCCTGCCTTTGGGTTATTGGGCAGCGCGTTATGCAGGAAAATTTCAAGATACTGCATCCATGACCTTCTCATTATTGGGTGTGTCGATTCCTAATTTTTGGCTAGGACCCATGCTCATGTTGTTGTTTTCCATTGAATTGGCTTGGTTGCCCGTATCAGGTATGGAACAAGCAGGTAGCCTTGTCTTACCCGCCGTGACCTTGGGTACAGCCTTGGCAGCCATGTTATCTCGCATGGCACGTTCGAGTTGGTTGGAGGCCATGGGTATGGATGCCATTCGAACCGCGCGTGCCTTTGGTATCGCTGAAAAGTGGATTTGGTGGCGACATGCGGCACGCATCGCCGCAGTACCCGTGATGACCATGTTTGCCCTGCAACTGGGGGCAGTGTTGGGGGGCGCAGTGATTACAGAAACCGTTTTCGACTGGCCAGGGTTGGGCATGTTGACCATTGAAGCCATTCAACGTCGCGATTACCCACTGGTGCAAGGTTGCGTATTGTTGATTGCGTTATTTTATGTCTTGGCAAATTTATTGGCGGATATTTTGGGCTTATTGTTGGATGCAAGGCAGCGTCATGTCTAAACGTGTCATCTTTTTGGTGTTGGCTTGTCTCTCCTTGCCCTTGGCTGTGTTGCTTTTAAGTGCTTGGATAGGTTTGGATGGGCATCGTGTGAATTTAGATGCCGTGCTTTCAGGAGTGAGTGAGGCTCACCTCTTGGGTTGCGATGCCTTGGGTCGTGATGTGTTATCACGCTTGGCGGAAGGGCTACAATTATCGCTGTTTGTGGGTGTGGTCGTCGTGCTTTTGGGTGCATGTTTTGGTATCACATTTGGCATGTTATCGGCCTGGTATGGCGGTTGGGTTGATGTTTGTTTGATGCGGATAGCGGATGTGGTGCTGTCCTTCCCTGGTATTTTATTGGCGATTGCCTTGGCTGCCATGCTTGGTCCAGGTGTTGATAATCTTATTTTAGCTTTGGTGGTGGTCGGTTGGGTCGGCTTTGCACGTTTGAGCCGTGTACAGGTCTTATCATTGAAATCTTCGGCTTTTATCGAGGCGGCACGCGCCCATGGCATGGCTTTACCTTATATTATGGTAAGACACTTATTGCCCAATATTGCAGCCCCCTTATTGGTGGAAGCAAGCTTTGGCCTAGCGGCTGTGATGATTGGCGAGGCAGGCTTATCTTTTTTGGGAATCGGTGTGCAACCGCCGAATGCATCATTGGGTACCATGATTCGTGAAGGCACATCGTTGATGTTGGTGCAACCCAGTTTAGTGATTTTTCCTGGTTTGATGTTGTTTTTACTTGTCATGGCAGCCAACTTACTGGGCGATGCTTTGCGTGATTACTTGGATGTAAAACAACGATAATTTTTGCATGCAATCAGCAAAAAAGGCTCCGCATAAGCGAAGCCTTTTCGTAAGCTTGTCTGGCACCTAAAAGGAGGGAGAGGGGAGGAGGGCGGTACCAGACGTTGCAAACGATAATGATCTTTTCTGATGCTTTAGTGATGAGTAGATTAAAAGATATTTATGTAACCATGTTTGTTCAGGGTCATGAAAAAAGGCTCCGCATGAGCGAAGCCTTTTAGAAGGTTTGTCTGGCACCTAAGGAGGGAGGGGGAGGGCGGCACCAGACGTTGCAAACTTTAAGGTGACCTTCTGAGCTTGTGATGAAACTTAGATTAAAAGATATTTATGAAATATATGATTAAGATGTACCTATATTAGGTAGAGGTGAAAAAAATGGCAGTATTAGCAGGTATTCATACAGTAAAACACGCACTGGATTCAGGAGAAGCATTGGATGAATTGTTGATTTTAAAAGGGAAAACACATCCACGTTTGAATGAACTCGTGCATTTGGCGAAGAAACAACGGATTCGAGTGACATTTGTACCACGGGAAGCGCTGGAACGTTTATCAGAGAATGTACCGCATCAAGGCGTAGTGGCGCGTGTTCAACCCAAAGGTTTGGTGGATTTTAAATCATGGTTAAAAAAAGCGACAGAACAGGAATCAGGTTCTGTTTTATTGCTGGATCAAGTTACCGATCCACATAATCTGGGAGCTTGCATTCGTACAGCAGAAGCCGCTGGTTGTTTGGCTTTGATTATACCCAAAGATCATGCTGCCAATTTGGACTCTCCTGTGGTGGCAAAAAGTGCGTGTGGTGCATTATCGCGATTGCCTGTCATACGTGTCACCAACTTGGTACGTAGCATGGAAGATTTAAAAGAAGCTGGTTTTTGGCTATCAGGTTTGGCAGGTGAAGCAGATAATGACCTCTATCAGACTAAATTTAGCGGTAAAAATGCCTTGGTGATGGGTGCAGAAGGAACAGGTATGCGCCGATTGGTGCGTGAATCATGTGACCAATTGATACGCATACCGATGCCTGGAAATGTTGAATCTTTGAATGTCTCGGTGGCAACGGGTGTTGCCTTGTTCGAAGTGGTGCGTCAGTCGCTTGTTTGAGAATCAGGTTTTTCAGTGATGAATGTAAAGCGTTGTCCGCAATATTGACAAGCTTTATCACCTTTTTTGATGTTGATATAAATCAGTGGGTGTCCGCCATGATCGGAGCATGAAACGATTTCTTCAGTGGACTCGATGGGGTGTTTGCTCATGAAGTATCTCCCTTTAAAAAGCTGATGCATGCTGTTGTGGGCGGGTGATGTGTCAAGTTACAAACTCTTGGGGGGATGGGTAATAGGCTTTGATTTGACCCAACCTCAAGCATATTTATGGTTCGGGGCATGCAAAATCTCCCCCATTCACTATCGATTACCCGTCAAGCGATTCAAGAAATCTGGCATGTGGCTTGTCATACAGAGAAAAATAAGGTGTTTGGTTTGTTGGGTATTTCGTCGGATGGACTGATTTGTCGCGTTCAGCACCTTGAAAATTTAACCAAGGAAAACCTGAAATATGTTGCCAATCAATGGGCGGAAGGAGGGCTTTCTGTGCAGGGAATTTTTCAATCAGAAGCATTTGATATAAAATTTATTCATGAGATTGGAGGTATTGTGCCTACGCAAGCATGGGTTTATTTGGTGTTAAATATTGATACCCAAGGTTGTCTTAAATCAACCTTATATGGTTTGAAAAATGATTTGGAAGAAAATGAATTTGTGGAACGATCTATGATCCTCGTGGATGATGGACAGTATCCCTTAAAAGGCTAGGTTTACCCGATGCGTATATGTCATATTGGTCTCAATCATAAAACAGCACCTGTGGAGTTGCGGGAACGTCTTGCAGTTCCTGAAAAAGAGATTGCTGATATTTTGCAAATGAAAATTACCCGTCCAAGTATCCGTGAGGCATCCCTGCTTTCCACTTGTAATCGTGTTGAAATGACGGTGGTGACCCATGATCCTGATGCTGCCATTGCCCTTGTCCATGAATGGTTTGCTCGCAAATCAGGCATGGATATTGAGCAAGTATCACCCCACCTTTATTCATATACTACCGATGATGCGGTACGTCATTTGTATGCAGTGGCATCGGGTTTGGATTCGTTGGTGTTGGGTGAGCCACAGATTTTCGGTCAGGTTAAAGCTTCGTATGAACAAGCCTTAGCCGCTGGCACAGCAGGGCATATTTTACACCGTTTGTATCAATCAACCTTTGCCGCTGCCAAACGGGCGCGCAGTGAAACCGCCATTGGCAAGCAATCGGTCAATATTTCATCCTGTGCCGTGGAACTCGCCAAACGTATTTTTGATGATTTAACGGGTAAAACCGTGATGTTGATTGGTGCGGGTGAAATGGCTGAATTGGCAGCGCGTCATTTGCGAGGCAATGGGTGTAGTCAGATTTTGGTGGCCAACCGAACGTTAGAGCGTGCTAAAAACCTTGCCATTGAATTTGAAGGGCATGCCTTAACCCTAGAGCAACTACCCGACTACTTGGATTCGGCTGATATTGTGATTTCAAGTACAGGTGCAAGTACCTATGTTTTATTACCAGATACGGTGAAAGAAGCCATGGAAAAACGCAGAGGTCGCCCGATGTTTTTGGTCGATATTGCTGTGCCGAGAGATATTGATCCTCGGATTGCCGATATTGGTGGGGCTTATGTCTATGATATTGATGATTTACAACAAGTGGTTCAAGGCAACCGTGACAATCGTGAAAAAGAATCCATGCAGGCACGTAGCCTTTTGGCTGAAGAAGAAAAGAATTTTTTGCATTGGCTGAAATCATTGGAAACTGTGCCATTGATTCGTAGTGTGCAACAACAAACAGAAGCTATGCGTCAAGAAGAATGGGCAAAGGCACAGCGTTATTTAAAAGGTTTATCTCCTGACCAATCGGAAGCGGTGGAACGATTCAGCCGTGCGTTGATGAAACGTTTTTTACACCCAACGTTAAGAACGCTCAAAAGCATGCCCGATGATATGGAAGGTGATTTATTGATGGGTGCTACACGAAAATTATTTGATTTAGAAATAAAATCAATCAATGCAAAAAAGGATGCCAATGAACACAAGGCTGGATGATATTTTACATAAGCATGAAGATTTAAGTATCATGCTTGCAGACCCTGAGGTGACATCAAATCCCAAGCGTTATGCCCAAATTTCACGTAATTTTTCTGAATTAGAACCCATTGCAGCACAAGCCAAACATTACAAAGATTTAGAACAACAGATGAAAGATAACCAAGAGTTGCTGGCTGATGCTGAATGTGATGCTGAATTTAAAGCCATGGCAGAAGAAGAAAACCGTGAGTTAAAGCAAGCGATGTTGGCTTGTGAATCCGAACTCACCCTTTTACTTTTACCCAAAGACCC
>NVWS02000120.1 GCA_002746295.2 Zetaproteobacteria bacterium | reverse complement strand
ATAGTAGTTTAAGTACTAAAGTGGCATTATATTTCCCCTAAAGATCATGTGCATTGCTTTAAAAATCCTTAGGGATACTGAATGTTAAACGCCTATTCTTTGCTTGAATTACTATAGATGAATTGCATACTATCTTTACAGGCATTTGCCTTTCCTTTGAATCAGAACTTATTGAAATGAATGGTGAGCGTGACCATGTGCATTTGTTGGTGAATTACCCACCCAAAGTATCTATTTCAAAGTTGGTCAATAGCCTCAAAGGTTCTTCAAGAAGGGTGATGCGTAAAAACAATGAACGATTCAAGCATATTTATTGGAAAGGCGTACTTTGGTCGCTATCCTATTTTGCAGCTTCATGCGGCGGTACGCCAATTGAGATTGTGAAGCAATACATCAAACAGCAAAATACGCCTGACCAGTGAAGATGCACCTTATATCCTCGACCTGAAGGACGAGGTTTTACGGTGCGGTGGATAAAGAAAAATAAAAAAACAGCGCTATGCTTAATCCAAGTATATAATCAGGCTCCTCAGATAGACTGTTTAACAACATAGCAATCATCATGCATATCAAACCAATAAACAGTAGATTTCGAAAATTACCCTTAGAAACAAAACCTTTTGACTCATTTTCTTCGAGCAATGCAGGCATGTTCACGTCTCCCCTTCATACCCTTATAGTTTTATCAAAACGCTACCTACAGAACTATGTTTTACCTCTCACCTCTGTTTCAGCACGCATCACAGCAGCACGTTTTTCAACCTCATCCACCAGTGCATCAATCATACCCGATGATTTTACACGCCCAAATTTCTCACCATCATGGTAGAATGTGTGGGTGGGGTAACCACCTGTAATGCCAACTTGTACTTCTTGCGCCTCACCAGGTCCGTTAACCACACAACCAATGACTGCCACATCCATGGGTTCTTGAATATGCGCCAAACGCATTTCTAATTCTTGCACCACTTCAATGACATTAAACTTCTGACGCGCACAAGATGGGCAAGCAATCAAGTTCACGCCACGATGACGTAAACCGAGACTTTTCAAAATTTCAAAACCCACTTTGATTTCCTCTTTGGGTTCAGCCGCCAAGGAAACACGCACTGTATCACCGATACCATCGGCTAGAATCAAACCAAGCCCTACCGATGACTTCACAGTACCACCGAACAAGCTACCTGATTCCGTGATACCCAAATGAAATGGATAATCAACTTTTTCAGCCAACTTACGATAAGCCGCCACTGTCATGGGAATATTACTGGCTTTCAGTGAGACTTTGATATCATTGAAATTCATATCTTCAAGGATTCGGATATGACGCATCGCTGAAGCCACCATCGCATCCGCACACGGCTCGCCATATTGTTCATTGAATTCTTTTTCTAAAGAACCTGCATTCACACCAATACGAATCGACACATTTTTTTCCTGTGCCGCTTTGACCACCCGCTCAACTCTATCCTGACTTCCAATATTTCCAGGGTTCAATCGCAAGCCATGCACACCCGCATCCAAGGCTAGCAACGCCATTTTATAACTAAAATGAATATCTGCGATAATGGGGACTTGTGTTTGTGCCAAGATTTCAGGCATCGCAGCAGCTGATTCCACATCTGGCACCGAAATGCGCACAATATCCGCACCCGCTTCTTCCAAGCTATGAACTTGTGCCACCGTCGCATCAATATCTGTGGTTAAGGTGTTGGTCATGGATTGCACTGCAATCGGCGCATCACCACCCACTGCAACATCTCCCACCATGATTTTTCGCGTTTGACGGCGCGGCATAACAATACTATCTCGCATGATTCCCTACTTTTTGTGGCGTAATAAGTGCAAACGTTCTTGCAATGACAAGGCTCGACTTAAAGCATCCAAATATTCTTCATTTTGTGGCTCAAGTTGCAATGCTTGATCCCAAAGTTTCACCGCCTGATCAATATGTTCCTGTTGGAATGCTAAGCTTCCCTGTTGAAAGGCTTTTTCTGCCGCTTGTTGAATCTGAACATCAATGGTTTGAAGCAGCTCATCCCCACCTTCACCATCATGCTGTTGGTACAACAAAGCAGCATCTTGCGCCTCTGACCACTTGCGCTGTTTTAATAATGCTTGAATTTCAACTTTCGACAACACAACCACTTTCTTTACAGGCTTGGATAGCTGAACAATTTCTTTTTTCTTCACCACTTTTTTCACTTGTTTCTTTAATGCCCTAGGAATTTGTAAATCCTTTAGCCAAACCTTTTGAATCTGACCCAACAAAGCCTCGCCATTCACTGAATCGGGCATCAAACGTAGGTTTGATTCTACCAGCACATAAGCAGCGACTATTTTTTTACTTTCAAAATAAACTTTGGCTTGGACATAGGCTTGTTTGGCTCTATTTTCCAACATTTTACGGTGTCGTTCTGCAAACCCTAAAAACACAACATCGTGTTTTGCGACACCTTTGGGGGCCACGTAGCGTGTCAAACCTTGTAGCAAGGCGTGATCTTCCAAACGTCGTTGTTTTAAGAGTACATGCAAGCGCAATTGCTCCAGATGCAAGTACATCGCGCGAATATTTGAATTAAAAACCTCAGGTTTGGCGGAAAACTCAGCCGTCTGTTTATAATTAAACCAAGCTTTATCCCATTTTTTTGCCCGCATCGCCTGTTGTGCAATACGCTTATAATGTCTCAGTAAACGAATACGTGCGGGATTGATTGTTTTTTTCAAAAACATACGAGCCTCGGCATATTCTTTATCTTTGACAGTCATCGCTTGCGCAATCTTATACGCCTCCATCACCTTGCCCGCATAAAACACATGACGCACCCGCGCCATGCCTTCGATATGTTTAGCTGGTGCTTGATTTATTTTTACCTCACCACCATCTAACTTCAATAACCCTTGCGATGGCACGCAAGCTGTCATCAACAACAAAGCAATCATAAACACCATCGAACGTAATAAAATCAAGATGAATCCCCAATTCTGGCACGAAGCTCAACGGGTAAGGTCAAATCAAATGCCAAAGCAACCGCTGCATCAATCCGTTGCCGCATCTCTTCATCTTCAATCACCACCCGACCACATTCCAATAAATCTTTCACACCTTTCACTTTCTTCATCCCCAATGTTTCAAATTCAAACCGCGAATCCAATTCCTCAAATGTGCCGTATGATAACACAACTTCACCACCTTCGCCCAAGCCACACATGCGTGAAGCAACATTCACGGTATCGCCAATCACTGTGTATTCCAAACGTTCGTTGGCACCAATGCTACCGACAATCGCATCACCACAATTCAATCCCACACGAAACGATATTTTCTCCCCATTCTGCCGCAACACACCCAGTTGTTCGCAGGCTTTTGCCATCGCCAATGCTGCCATCACCGCATATACCACATGTTCTTCATTTTCTTTGGGGTGGTTAAACACTGCCATGACCGCATCGCCGATATATTTATCCACATGCCCGCCAAAATAATCAATAATACGATGAAACACCTCAAAATGTTTGTTCAACACATCCACCACATATTCAGGTGTTGAACTTTCGGAGAACGATGTAAAACCCACCATATCGGCAAAAATAACCGTCACAATTTGGCGGTGATTGTCCATTTTAGCTGCGCCATTCTCAAACACTTGCGACACCAGTTTGGGGTTAAGGTATTTACCAAATGTATCACGCATTTTTTCTTTTTGCGCCAACTCTGTCACCATTTGGTTAAACTGATGCATGGCATCACTCACTTCATCGTTTCCTTTTACATTCAATTGAACTTGGTAATCACCCGCTGCCACCCGAGAAGCAGCATCGGCCAATGCCTCCATCGGTCGACTAATTTGCCCAGCAATCCAATAAATCAACAGGCTTGAGAGCAATACCACCACAATCGCCGCCTGCAACATTTGATACAGGATACGTTGGGACAACGCTTCCCAAGCATTTTGTGAGTAGCGTACCGCAATATTTCCCACCGACGTACTGGCATATTGAATACGCTTGGCAAACCACAAATGCTGACTATCCAAACGAACCACCACAGGTGCATAAGCTTGTGCTTCCAACCAGCCACGATCCTCATTCGATTCACCAAAGACTTGCCCGTGTTCATCGTGGGCAAATTTTACATACACCGCCAACACTGCGTTTTCTGTACGCTGAAAACTTCCCACAATGGCGGCCGTCTCCGCCGCACTTCCACTCAACAATGGTAGTTTTAATGCTTCAGCCAAACGATTCACCGACACCTCGGCTTGTTTTTCTTGGTTTTCCAACCAAGCATCTCGTTCAACATTCAAAATAACGAGCATCAAAACCACCACTGTCATGGCCACAGCAAAACCTACCAACAACGTCCAGCGCCAGCGAATTTGTAAACGCCTCGATTTTTTTTCTTTCACCTCACCCATGCGACCTCATTTCCAATTCTTGATAACTTCTATCGTCGTTTAAGCAGACTTAGCTCAATCTTGCTTCTTATGCTTCTGCTCCACCCACCACACACGATCGCCCTTGCTCTTTGGCTTGATACAAACGGTGATCTACCAGCTCAAGAAAAGCATCCACACGTTCATTGATATCATGTTCGTGAACATCCCCCACAGATACAGGAAGGGATGCAACACCCGCTGAAAAACTAATTTTCAAACACTCACCGTCCGCCAGTAGCACGGGCTCTAATTTAAGTTTCGCCAACCATGTGCGCACCGCTTGTGTCGCATTCTCTTCTGACGTATGCGGCAATAACACCAAAAACTCTTCACCACCCCAGCGCCCCAACACATCCGTGGTTCGAACGCTTTTCTGCAAAGTCTGTGCAACATATTTCAACACGGCATCGCCCGATAGATGCCCGTGCACATCATTCACTTGCTTAAAATGATCCAAATCAAGAATCGCCAAAGAGCACTCCACCCCGTAACGTACGGCTTGACTGACTTCACGCTCCAGTTGATCGGTGACATAACGACGGTTGCATAACCCAGTCAAGGGGTCATGCGTTGCAAGGTATTCCAAATCATTTTTGGTTTTCTTTAGATCGGTCACCATACGCCACATTAAACGCGCTTCCAAACCACCAATCACACCACCTGCACCCAAAATACCCGCAGCAATTTCCTCCACCATCTCATTGCCCGTTAAATTGAATGCCACACAAGGCGCACATGTCACCAAGGCAGTTTCCACATCATAAAATGTTTCAATGCCCAGTTCACGGGCTTTTACCATACCCAGTGCTGTTTCATCCACATCAACCACAGCCACAACTGTCGCCAAAGCTTCATCTTCTAGCATCTCCAACATCGCCAAACCACCGCGTCCGCCACCCAAAACAATGACACGGCTCGGATCGTCCCTTAGTCGTTTCGACTTTTCTTCCACACCACATCCTCCAGTCCACCAACTTAATTTTGCAACATAAAACATGGCGTACATTCTGTCTACCGCTACTATCGCCAGCCTTTCTAACCTAGATTGGCAAAAAAACACCCTCGGAGACGTTCTTAACAATGACCATGAACAGCTTACAACGCAAAAACCTAAAAACCAAAGCCCATCACCTCAAACCCGTCATACGCATTGGTCAACACGGCGTTTCCGAGTCCGTTGTTGCTGAAACCAACATCACCCTTGATACCCATGAACTTATCAAAGTACATATCCAACAGGGTGAACGCGATGACCGTATCGCAGCAGCCCAATCCTTGTGCCAACAAACTTCCGCTGAATTGGTACATCATATTGGCAAGATTTTCATCCTTTACCGTCAACGCCAAAAAGCCAAGCAAGCATGAGTCGTCGCGCACAAGCCATTCATGACTTACTGACCGAAAAACTATCCCCTGTTGCATTGCATATTGAAGACGACTCTTGGAAACATGCGGGACATGCGGGTGTCAAAGATAGCAAAGGGGGACATTTTACGGTTCAAATTACCGCAGAAATTTTCCGCGACAAACCGCCCCTTGCATGTCATCGTTTGGTCTATGAGGCACTCAAAGAACGCTTTTCATCCACCATTCATGCACTAAGCATCACAGCCAAAGCACCCCAATAGAACAAGATGCCCTTGCAAGCTGGCTTTGTTCTTGCGTAGGATATTTTGCCATTCCAATGCCTGAGGTGACCATGAAAATCACGTCCAAAAGTCATATCGCGTCAAATCAACGCATACAACCCAAAAAAAGCAGCCCAAACAACTTTGGCAGTGTATTTTCATCCGAGTTACAGGCATCCGATCAACAGCCTGCACAACAGGATACAGCCGAACAAGCATCAACAAATCAACAAGCCTATCCCTTGGTCGAACAGGCATCCAAGCTACTCAGTCAAGTTTTAACACAGCTTGAAGGTGATGCTCAACCCAACCAAGAAACCTTGCATGCGCTCCTTGAAATCCGTCAGCAACTGGATCAACTCACAGCCCAAGACCATGAATCCAAGGTACTATCTCAAGCCAAAACACTTTTGGCCGTGGAAGCGCAACGCATCCAGACTATGAAACAGTAAGGTATGAGCATGCAACAACACATTGAACAAATCCTTAATGACATGGACACTTTACGTCCATTCGTCCTTGCCAACCAAAGTCAAAATGCCGAGTTACGCAGCATCATGCGGCGCATCATTCAACATGTCGAATTCATACAAAACACGCCCAATATCCCCCCCCAACAGTATGAAATTATTGCGACGGGTTTGATTCAACTTTTGGATGCAGAACACGGTGCATTTCTCAAACGCGATCCAGAATTATTACTCTCAGAACATGAACAAACCCAGCTTCAGCAACATATTTCAGAACGCCGTCAAATGCTTCAATCGTTACAGTATGATTGGCCCATTCTTCAACATACCTTAAAGAACAGCCATGAGCTATTGGGCAAACCACCCGCTGCACTTGATGACATTCGCACCACCGCACGTGATTTGGAACGTTTTTTACGCGAACATTTACAAAAAGATGCCCAACTACATACCGAAGTATCCCAATTGATTGGCGCACTCAGAACCTCCATGAACGGCATGCTAAGTGTACTACAAGAGGTGGGCGATGAAGCCCCCGAAATCAAACAAGCCCAGCACCTACTCTCTCAAGACCTACCCCGCGACCCTTCTGAAGCCAGAAGCATTTTACAACAAGCATGTTCGGGACTACTGGAGGCTGGCAACAAACTGTCCTGCGCAAGCCGCACCATGCACCAACAAATGCAACAACAACAAAGCCAAATGTCCACACTCACCCAGCACCTCAAAGCGGCAGAAGCCGAGGCGCGTAACGATCCACTCACAGGTTTGGCAAACCGCCGAAAACTTGCCGAGTTTTTATCCAAACTACCCACCCACATGCCAACAAGCTTTATCATGATTGACATTGATCATTTTAAGCACATCAACGACCGCTATGGGCATGATGGGGGTGATGAAATTTTAAAAGCCTTGGCAAGCATCCTCAATGAAAGTACACGAAGCAGCGATATGGTCGCGCGTTTGGGCGGGGAAGAATTTTGTATTATCTTGCCAGGTGCTGAAATTCATGCTGCGGAAGCCTTGGCAGCCAATTTATGCCAAAGTGTTTCGGTTCATGATTTTATCGCCAAAGATAAAACCATCAATTTAACCATTAGCTTGGGCGTAAGCCAGAAAAAAGACAAGGAAACATGTATGGAAAGCATCAAACGTGCTGACCAAGGCTTGTATCAATCCAAAGAAAATGGTCGTAACCAAATCACCATCGCCAAATAGAAACAACGAAAGACTATCGTCGTTTAAGTATGGAACGAAGCTTTCGTTCACCATCCAAATCGTCACCCCCAAATGCTACAATCCCGTCACCCCCGAGTGCTTGTGTCGGGGGTCTATGGATAGATACCCGATAAAAGATTTCGGGTATGACGGGAAAGAGGGTGCATTGACACTTAAATTACTATATCACCTCTTTCTGCCTGATAAAAATAACGAAAGACTGCGCAATTTTAAAGAGTCCGCTAAGGTTCGCCGCATGAAACTACTCATTGATTTTTTCCCCATTGTCCTATTTTTCACAGCCTTCAAACTTTATGATATTTACGTTGCCACGGCTGTCCTGATTGTTGCCTCTTTATTACAGACGACCATTCATTGGCTGGTACACCGTAAATTTGAAACCATGCACCTTGTCACCCTTGTTTTGGTCTGTGTTTTTGGTGGACTTACTTTATTGCTACATGATGAAACTTTTATCAAATGGAAGCCCACCGTCATCAACTGGCTATTTGCAGCGGCATTTATTGGCAGTCAATTTATAGGTGAGAAAAATCTACTTCAGCGCATGATGGGTGATCACATGGTCTTACCCGCTGCCATTTGGCTGCGTTTGAATATTGCATGGACACTTTTTTTTATCGCCTTGGGTATTGCCAATCTTTATGTCGCCTTCAATTTTGATACAGCCACATGGGTCAATTTCAAAATGTTTGGACTTTTGGGTGCAACCTTTGTATTTATCATGGGGCAGAGCATCTATTTGGCACGGTATATGGAAGATAAATCGACATGATTTTTCATGCACCAAGAAACATCGAATACTCAAGATTGCACCTTATAATAGTAGTTCAAGCATGATGACTACATTATGCTGCCGTCACCCTCAAATCGCCCCGCCCTTCCCTAAGCACGTCACCCTCGAATACGTCACCCTCGAGTGCTTGTATCGATGGGTTGTATCAAGGATCTATGGATAGATTCCCGATACAAGATTTCGGGAATAACGGTGGTTTCATGCTTGAATCACTATATCGACTACAAAAACTGAATAGAGTCAGTATTGTTGAACAGCTCACTACAAACACTTGTTTCAGACTGTGAAAGGAGAAAACATGGGATTAGCAATTGAAGAAATTGAAGAGATAATTACAAATTTACCGCATGAGAAACTTAAAATATTTCGTGCATGGTATGAAAAATTTGATGCTAATGCTTGGGATGCGCAAATTGAAAGTGATGTAAGTTCGGGTAAACTTGATGCCTTAGCCAATGCGGCAATCGCCAAGCATAAAACTGGAAAAACAAGACGCTTGTGATTCATTTTGCTAGCTCATTATTTTGGGCATCCTATGACACATTGCCCATACCTGTACGCAGGACTGTGGATAAAAATTATAAAATCCTCAAAATAACACCAAGCCACCCATCACTGCACTTTAAAAAAGTTGGAAAATATTGGTCAGTGCGAATTGGTATTCATTATCGTGCATTGGCTGTAAATGTCGAAGGGGGATTGCTTTGGTTTTGGATTGGTAGCCATGCTGAATATGACCGTCTTATTAAAGCAAATTGAGAGCAATAAATCTTAGCCCCCGAGTGCTTGTGTCGGGGGTCTATAGGTAGATTCCCGATAAAAGATTTCGGGAATGACGGCTTATTTCATCACCACCGAGGACGGTCAGAAGGAGAAATGGAAGAAAATAAGTCAAACTGACATTTATTTTGACAACTTGTGACAATATGCGTCACAACTGCGATAAAAAGATGAATATACTCCCTCACAACTTTGGCATTGGGGTTGCGATAAGCTTTGCATCGTCACTTCGGCGGTAAATAATTTTATATTATTTCTTTGGAGGAAATATTATGATGGTTCAAGTGAAAAAAGAAAAAGGTTTTACATTGATTGAATTGATGATTGTTGTGGCGATTATCGGCATTTTGGCTGCGATTGCGATCCCGCAATTCTCTTCTTATCGTTTGAAGGCATTCAACTCGGCTGCAATGTCGGATTTACGCAACGTGATGACCTCTGAAGAAGCAAGTTTTGCAGAGAATCAAGAATATATCGCTGTTAACACGGCCATTGGTGCTGGTTCTACTGCTACTCCTTCTACAACTCAGGTCACCAATAATATTCAAGGTACACTTGGTGGCACTGGTGGTACGGGTACTGCTGCAAGTTTGCCTGGTGCTAAATTATCCAAAGGCGTGAGCTTGATTATTCCTACAACAACCGTTACTGCTCAAGATTATATTGCTCGTACCAAACATTATTTGGGCGATAAAATTCAGAAGGGTACAGCAGCAACAGGTATCACATCTTCAACTGCAGCAACAGGCGGAAAAGTTATTTAATTCGACAGCTTTGTTAGAAAAGGCTGGCTCATTGAGCCAGCCTTTTTTTTGCGTTCATATAGTGGTTTAAGTATGAATACTACATGATAATATCGTCACCCTCGAATACGTCACCCTCGAGTGCTTGTATCGAGGGTCTTTGGATAGATTCCCGATAAAAGATTTCGGGAATGACGAGTAAAGAAACACTTCAGGATCACGGGTAAGGAAAGATTTCGGGAATGACGAGTAAGGAAAGATTTCAGTCATCATGGTAAGTTCAATGTTGTATCACTGTATTCCCCCTGAATGAGGTCAAACATGCACCAGAAAGAACAAGGGTTCACATTATTGGAATTACTTTTTATTGTCATGATTATTGGCATTTTGGCATCCATCGCCCTTTCTTCTTATCATGGCATCGAACAATCATCGTTGGAAAATACAGTACGACACGATTTACATAACACCGCCGTCACATGCGAAAGCTATTATGGTGACAAACAAGCTTATGTTGGATTCGGCCCTTTTACAGCCAGCAAAGGATTAAGTCTTTTTTATATTGCCCCCAGCTATAGTATTAGATTATCTGAAGGGGTTACCATGAAAGGTATTGTTTTGCCAGATCACTCACTCAATCTTGTCGCCACCCATGCTGGTGCATCCCAAGCCATCAAAATCATTCGTCACCTGACTCAATAATCAATATGCATCAAAACACACAAACAAACAAAGCATCCACCCTTATGTTTTGGGGTTTATTTTTCATGACCCCATTTTTCACCACCAGTATTTTAGATTATTGGGTTGCCACAGATTTACTGGCCTTGGCTGCCGCTTTGTTTGCAGCAGCATGGATGCAAACCACCACTCCCCCTGAAAACAAGCCAAGCACTTGGGGCTTGTTGGCTTTATTTCTCACCCCAGTATTCATTCACCTTGCCATACAAGATACCCCCAACCCTTGGGGGCTGATAAAATACAGCATCTATATGACCGCTGTTTTTCTTATTTTTCGGATGTGCCAAGCTTCATCAAGCGCGTTGATTCAAAGCTCAGCATGGATCGCTTTGCTCGCCATCGTGGGCAATGTGTACGCATTGCTTGGCGTGATACACAGCTTTCACTTTTTCCCAGAAGATAACCATGCTTTTTTTGCGATTTGGAGCTATTTTCCTGATTTTGCAGGACCGCTTTTGCAACGTAATCTTGCTACACTTTTCTTATTGATTGTTCTCGCTTCATTGTGGGTCAAAAGCATCCGCGAAGCATGGGATAAACGCTGGCTACTCGCCTCTATTTTGCCATGTGCCATTATTTTCATCAGCAATAGCCGCAGCGCACTGTTATTGCTCATACTACTCACCATCAGCTTGTTTATCTTACATCCTAAAAAGAAAAGCTACTTTCTTCACATATCGGCAGTATTATTTGTTAGCTTATTGCTTGCCCTACAATGGCATGAAATCCTACAAAACATGCAACAAAATATCACACCCTTGGGTTCACGGCTTGCCGAAGCTGGCATTTCCGCACGCTTAAATATTTGGTACAGCTCATGGTTAATGTTTATGGATCACCCTTGGATCGGTATCGGTTCTGGCAACCTTGCTTCTTACTTTTCGGACTATCAAGGTCAGTCGCTGGCCGCCCATCCTGAATGGGTCGAAATGGATACTATTACCCCATGGAGTCACAACATCATCCTGCAACACCTTGCCGAAGGCGGCATTTTAGGTGGTGCATTTATTCTTCTATTTCTGGGCATCATTGTTCGACGCATTTTTCACATTCTCAAAGCACCGAACCCAATCGAACACCCTGCTTTCACCGCAGTACTCATTGTGAGTCTATTGCTTCTTCATGGCCTCATCAGCATTAGTCTGTTACAAGGCTTCTTCCTTGCCTTGCTTGGGCTTTATCTTGCTGCATTGTTTCCATGTTCAACTGACACTCAATCTTCCCGCAAAAGCATCGCTTCAGCTTTATACGTGCTTCCTGCTTTTTACTTGGCATTCACAGCTTATCAATACATCCACACACAAGCCAATATCCGTGCTGTTTTTGATGATAACCCCGATAGCCCACGCTTTATTGATGCTGTTGCCCCTGCCATTGATGACCCTTGGCTGGCGCGAGTCGGGCTTGCCTATTTATTTGTCAATATGGATTTGACCCATGCCCCAGCACGCCAGTGGGTGAATCTTTATCCTTATCTTTATGAATATTGGCAGCTGTGCCAAGAGCCTTGGGGATTAAAACGCTTGATTTTACAAGCCCATTTGGCAGATAATTCGCTGTCTGAAATATATTTAGCGCAACAATATCGTAAAAATTTTCCTAAAAATATCTGGAATCAAAAACTCCTCAAACATATTCAAGGCGGTCATCAACGTCATGAAGCATTGGAGATGGAGTAAGACCTCTATTTCTTATTCGATACACGCATACGTTTCCACCTAGGAGCATTGGGAATGAGAACCAACGTCATCGTCATTCTCAAGTGCTTATGTCGAGGGGCTATCATTAGATTCCCGATAAAAGATTTCGGGAATGACGAGCGGGCAAGGTTTTGGGAGTGAGAACCAACGTCATCGTCATTCTCAAGTGCTTGTATTGAGAATCTATAGTCGTTTAAAGTATCAATACTACATTAACGATACCGTCATCCTCGAGTGCTTATGTCGAGGGGCTATCATTAGATTCCCGATAAAAGATTTCGGGAATGACGAGCGGGCAAGGTTTTGGGAGTGATGCTGTGAAGTGTTTCGGGAATGACGAGTGGGCAAGGTTTTGGGAGTGACGGTGTGAAGTGTTTCGGGCATGACGGGATAACTTTATCCTTAAACAACTATAAGGAGACATTTACCAGATGAACCCATTATTATATCTTGGTGTATTTTTTATTCTGTGCCTCAATATAAGCTTCAACAAGGGCTTTCAAAACCACACTCAAGCACAGCATCCCACTGCCTTCAGTATTCCTGCCCAAGCGATGCAACATATTGCCCTAGGATACAACCATTTTGCCGCCACATGGATGTGGTTTAAAACCATCGCTTATTATGGTTCTCACACAGATACCCCCAACTACAACTACCTTGCCCATGAGCTTCATACCATCACTCAACTCAATCCAAAATTTGAGCCTGTTTATTATATGGCTGCTTCTGTATTTCCTTGGGGGACAAACAATACGACGTTAAGCCGCCCCTTTGTCATGCAAGCCATGATTGAGTT
>NVWS02000119.1 GCA_002746295.2 Zetaproteobacteria bacterium | reverse complement strand
TCAAAGATAGCTATTATAAGCTTTTCTTCTAATTTTATACTGTAATATTCACGCATGATTTAAAGCCCTAACGACCTGCATGAGGGGCGGGAGCGCAGCGAGTGTCCCTCTCGATGCTTTTGTTATGGCTTTTAGACATTGATTTTATAATTCAACTTCACTTCATCACCATGCATACCACGAAAGCCCCAATTACATGCTGGCGATTCATAAATGCATATTTCAATATCTTGATGAGTGATGCCGATTTTTTCTTGAATTCTATCAAATAAAAGGCGAATTAATTTTTTCTTTGTTTCTGTTTCCCTACCTTCAATCATTGTAATTTCAATAATGGTATAGGCATCTGTTCTACCACTGGGATAAAACATGTTTTCTTTTTCAAGAGGAAAGAATCTGTGCGCTCTTTTATCTTGAGGAAAATGAAGGGCTTCAACAACGCACTCATGAATAACATCAGATAACTCTTTCTTGATTGGGTTCAAACTCTCTTTGATTCCAAATATTTTTACTTGTGACACTTCAATTCCTCCTCATAGAGCCATAACGACCTGCATGAGGGGCTGGAGCGAAGCAGAAGTCCCTCTCGATGCCTTTGTTAGACATTCTGAGCCATAATTTCTTTTAGCACCATATCAACCTTGGCAGGTTCATAGCCAAAAGGCCCTTGGTCGCCACAATATACAACCTTAGCTTCATGGATAATATATAATCGAATAGGCCATGAGTTGTACGCATTTAACAAATCATTTTCCATAGAATCAAGTACAAGAGGCATTTCAAAGTGTTTTTTATCAATCAGCCATGCCGCCATTTTCTTTCGATCATGGATATTTTTTGCGTAAGAGAAGCAGAAATCATCTTCATTTGTATATTCAACATCACAAATATATTGATCCACGAGTTTCCAACCGTCTTCAGTATGTGCTTCTGCGGTATAAACCGTTAAAAAATCTACGCCATTATTTTGCCACGCTTGCATAAGCGTTCGGAGTTCACCCATCCGCTTCCTATGATGAGGGCAGCTATAAGAGCCAAAGTTCAAAACAAGTGGTTTGTCACCAAAAAAAGAGGATAAAGAAACTTCCTCACCATTCATTGTGATGACCGTGCCATTAGGAGCTTTATTGCCGACGGGGACACCTTCACGACCGTGCGTCCAACGTGTAAATGCTTGATCCGCTAGGCTGTCTTCTTTATTGCCTGAAACACCTGCTGATTTTATAATGCTTAACATTTCACCAATGTAAAAGGTGGCTGGCAACTTTTTGCTTAAAGGATAAAAACCTGCCAATGCAGATAGCAAAGAAAGTATGCCTACAATGAAAACTGCCCACACGCCATAGGTTGGCGTATCTATTACTCCTGCAAAAATAAAAGCAATGCCGGAGAGAGGTAAAACGCCCGCTTGCACCAAGATGGTGCGTTTGATTTCAATTGGAAGTTGTGCTCCCTTATAAATAACTCGAACAGGACCTACAGTGCCAACCAATAAAAAGAGTGCACCTAAACTCAACATAACCATACTATTTTTAGCTGTTATAATTTCATTGGAGACAAGAATCTCAATAGAAAATGATAATAAAGCTAATCCAAGCGCAACCAAAAGAAAGGATATACACCGAAGGATTAAATATGCGGGTGTTTTCAAATAATTTCTCCTGATTTGATAAGTCTAACGACCTGCATGAGGGGCGAGCGAAGCGATGTCCCTTTCTATGCTTTGGTTAGGTGTTTTGAGAATACTAGAAATCATTATTCTCACTCATTTATTATACAAAATCCATTACCAAAAGGATCGGCACAATAAGCAATAGAACCCCAATCGCCGCTATCTCCTCCTTCATGTAACCCACCCAATTTTACTATTTTTGATACAAGTTCATCTACATTTTCGCAGAGAAAATCTAAATGAATAGGTGTCCAATGACGCTCATAATCACGGACAATGTCGCTTGATTTCAGGGGTTTTGTGCCAGCTTTTTTTTCTTGCAGATATATATCGGAGTTTTCTACAGAGAGAACAACCATATTAGAACCTTGGTCACGAACTTTTATACAGCCAAGTGCTTCAACATAAAAAGCCTCTGCTTTCTTTAAATTTGAAACATCAATACTCACTGATATTTTCACCATAACATGTTCTCCTTGAAGTTTGTGTTTCAATATTTTTACTATTGCGCTTGCATTGCAGACACCTAACGACCCAAATGAGGGGCTGGAGCGTAGCGGAAGTCCCTCTCGATTTGAATGGTTAGGCGATTTTTTACCAATCCATGTTTCCATCACGATCATGGACTCCTATCAAATAATCAACAAAGCTCTCCATATCATTAGTTGATGCCATAGCATTTCTGTATGTTGAGTCAGATGCATAAGTAAGAATACTAGGCAGTGTACTTTTTATGTACATGACCTCTGGGTAATCGTTGGACTCCCAATAGAACTGCATAAACTCCTCAATAGCACTTATTGCTTCTCTTTCCTGAAACTCAGTTCCACTCTGCATAGAGAAACGAGAACTTCCTTTCTGATGAGGCATAAGCAAAGGGATAGCTCCTGCTCCAGAGTGAATTTGAAAAGCTTCACCATTTTTGCCAAATGCACCATGAGCCATGTAATTCCTTATTTGCCTCTTGATTGTAACCAATCTGTCGTAGTGCAGTTTTACCGCATTATTTTGAACATCAAGACACGCTTTAAATTTTGATGCCCAATCTTTATCCGCTAGATTAGCTACATCCTCACCTGTTAATAAATGACCTTTCAATATTGCAGCATGAATAAACACATGTTTAGTAAAACCATAAAATGCTTCAATTGCTGAAAGTGCCAACCACTCCGACTCCATCTTGAGTTCAAAATATGGCATTTGAACACTCCAAGAATTTTCAGAATGTTGCGTCCTAATCCTTTCGTCCTTCCTAGTGATCGCCTCATCTAGCTTTTTCTTGTGTTCAACTAAACTAAACTACCACCTACTAAAGTAGGTGGGTTAGCGCATTCGGTGCTGATGACTAAAGTCATCAAGCTCGCACCATCATAAACGCGCATGAGTCAAAACATTAAAATCAAAGTCACCGTCTAAAGAC
>NVWS02000118.1 GCA_002746295.2 Zetaproteobacteria bacterium | reverse complement strand
TTGTGAAGGCGGTATCCAAAGCCTTGGTGGATGTGCCTGCTGCCAATGCATCTTGGACAGATACGCATACCTTTCAACACAAACATGCCCATATTTCGATTGCGGTTGCTATTGAAGGTGGTTTGATTACGCCTGTGGTTCGTTTTTCTGAGCAAAAAGGCATTGTCGATATTTCCAATGAAATCAAAGAACTGGCAGGCAAAGCTCGCAAGGGTGCGTTGAAGCCTGAAGAATATACAGGCGGCACATTCTCCATTTCAAACTTGGGCATGTATGGGATCAAACAGTTTCAAGCTATTGTCAATCCGCCTGAAGGCGCGATTTTGGCAGTAGGTGGCACAGAAGAGCGTGCTGTAGCAGAAAATGGGCAAGTGCTTGTGAAGAAAATGATGACCTTAACCCTTTCTTGCGATCACCGTGTAGTGGATGGTGCGGTGGGTGCAGCGTTCTTAAATGCACTCAAGAAACATATTGAATGCCCTGCGTCGGTATTGATTTAATTTAACTTTATATTTTTAAACCGCGGAGGCGCGGAGACGCGGAGTTTATGTATGCTTTCTTCGCGATTTTCGTGGTTTTCGTGGTTCATATTTTTTGAACGAGGTAAACCATGCCCATTGATGTATTTATGACCCAATTATCACCGACGATGACTGAAGGCAAGATTGCCCGCTGGTTGAAAAAAGAAGGTGATGAACTTGTTTCTGGTGAAGTGTTGGTTGAAATTGAGACGGATAAAGCCACCATGGAAGTGGAAGTCATTGAAGAAGGCATACTACATAAAATTATCGCTGCGGAAGGTGATTTGATTCCTGTTGGAACTGCGATTGCAGTGATTGCTGAAGATGATGAGGAAGTAGCTGCGGATTATATGCCTGAGGGTATCAGTGAGTCAGCGATACCAACGGTAGAAATGCCCGTTGCTGCGACAGAAGTCGTCAATGCGATTGTTAAAGCATCTGCGCCAACATCCGATGATGAGCATGAACTCAACTTAAAACCCGCAGGTCTATTCAATGCTGATGGTGATTATGATGTGGTGGTGATTGGTGCTGGACCTGGCGGTTATGTGGCTGCCATTCGTGCAGCGCAATTGGGCTTGAATGTGGCTTGCATCGAATCCACACATTTGGGCGGTATTTGCTTGAACTGGGGTTGTATTCCAACCAAAGCATTGTTACGCACAGCCGAAATCATCAATGTCATTCAACACAGTGGTGATGAGTTGGGCTTGGGTATCAGCGAAGCCAAACCAGACCTTGAAAAAGCTGTGGCACGTTCACGTAAAATATCTGCCAAACTCAATGCTGGGATTGGTTTTTTATTCAAGAAAAACAAAATTACCCATATTGAAGGTTTCGCGACATTTGAAGCGGATAACACACTCATGGTCAAAGATGCCGATGGCAATAGCAAACAAGTCACTGCCAAACATGTGATTGTGGCGACGGGCGCACGGGCGCGGGCTTTCCCTGGTATGGATGTTGATAACGAAGTCATCATCACCTACAAACAAGCCTTGGCACCGAAAGCATTACCCAAGAAATTGGTGGTGATTGGTTCGGGCGCGATTGGCATGGAATTCGCCTATTTTTATAATGCGATGGGTTCAGACGTGACGGTGATTGAAGCTGCATCCAGTGTTTTACCGTTGGAAGATGAAGAAATTTCCAAAGTGGTCGCACGTTCATTCAAGAAAAATGGCATCAAAATTATTACAGGGGCGATGGTCTCCTCTGCCAAGAATGTGGCTGGCAAAGCGGTTGTTGAATATAAGGTGAAGGATAAAGAACAAAATATTGAAGGTGATGTATGTTTGGTGGCTGTGGGTGTGATTGGCAATACCGATAGCCTTAGTGCTGAAAATACGCGCATGAAAATCGAGCGCAATCAGATTGAAGTGGATGATTATTACCGCACCGATCATCAAGGTGTTTATGCCATTGGTGATGTGGTCGGCGCACCTGCTTTGGCGCATGTGGCAAGCCATGAAGGTATTGTGTGTGTGGAAGCTATTCACGGTGAAAATCCACATCCTGTGGATTACGGCAATGTACCTGGTTGCACCTACTGCCAACCACAAGTGGGGTCTTGCGGCAAAACGGAGCAGCAGTGCAAGGATGAAGGCATTGCTATCAAAGTGGGACGCATGTCCTACGGCACCAATGGTAAGGCGATGGGTTTGGCAGAAACCGAAGGCATGGTGAAAACGATTTTTGATGCTGAGACAGGTGAATTGTTGGGCGCACACATTGTCGGTGCTGAAGCCACCGAGTTAATCGTATCGCTACAATTGGCACGTACACTGGAAACAACAGAGGAAGAATTGGCGCATCACATGTTCCCACATCCGACCTTATCAGAAATGATTCATGAATCAGTGCTGGATTCAGACGATAAAGCGATACATATCTGATATGAGTGAATCCAAAGAGAACACGACACAAGACAACAAGCCGAACAATTTAGCAGGTATTAAAAATATTATTGCTGTGGCATCGGGTAAGGGCGGCGTGGGTAAATCCACGACCGCTGTCAACCTTGCCGTGGCACTGCGGCAATTGGGCTTGAAAGTAGGCTTATTGGATGCGGATATTTATGGTCCATCCATACCACGTATGATGGGACTTTCAGGTCGTAAACCTGAAGTGAATGTTGAAGACAAAGAGTTTTACCCCTTGCAAAATATGGATGTAAAACTGATGTCGATTGGCTTTTTGGTGGGTGAAAATGATGCCATGATTTGGCGTGGACCCATGGTGGCAGGTGCTTTATCACAGCTTTTGAGTGATGTGAAGTGGGGTGAGCTTGATTATTTAATTGTCGATATGCCACCAGGGACAGGTGATGCTCAACTAACATTGTCGCAGAAAGTGAAGCTCACAGGTACAGTGATGGTGACAACACCGCAAGATATTGCCTTATTGGATTGCCGCAAAGGCATTCAAATGTTTCAGAAAGTTCATGTGCCAACCTTGGGGATTGTCGAAAACATGAGCCAATTTATCTGTCCACATTGTGGTGAATCCAGCCCGATTTTTTCAGAAGGTGGAGCCGAACGTTTGAGTCAAGAGTTCAAAACCGATGTGATTGCTAGTATTCCATTGGATATGCAAATTCGCCAAGATGGGGATGATGGGTTTCCCATTGTTGCCGCTCACCCTGATTCAAAACATGCCAAACTTTATGTGCAATTGGCACGCACAGTTAAAGAGAAAGTGGACACACTCAACCGTCGTAAGCTCAGTATTCCCATTATGCAAGCGTAGTAGGGTCAGGGTCTTAACCTCCCTTGATACAGGGCGACCACAAGGGTCGCCCCTACTGTATTAAATTTTTATCATATCCATTTGCTGTTTAAAACCTTGAAAAGAAATGGGTTTGAAGAGCATCTGGATATTCAGCTCTTCGGTGTCTTGAAGTTTATTGTTTTCAGCAAATGCTGTAATTATCAACAAAGGAATGTTGGGGTTTTGTTGACGGATATGTTGGCATAAGTCGATACCATCCATGCCTGGCATAAGAAAGTCAGTGACAATACAATCAAAGTTTTCGGGGTTTTGTGTGAACTGTGAAAGCGCCTCCTTGCCTGTGTGTGCAAGGGTGGTGTGATGCCCCATCCGTTCCAACATATGTTGGTGAACATGAAGAACATCGGGGTTATCATCCACGAGTAACACGCGCCAAATCTTGCTGTTTTTTTGTGCGGCTAGAATATCGCAGTCCTTTTCAACAGTTTGTACGAGAATATTTTCAGTCATTGGGAATGTCAGAGTGATGCAAGTTCCTTTGCCCAAAGCGGAATCAATATGAAAACTTCCGTTATGTTGACGCACAATGCGTTGTACCATGGCAAGCCCCAAGCCAGTGCCACCTGAATCCTTGCGTGATGTCCAAAAAGCTTGCGTCACTTTGTGTAAATTTTCTTCGGCAATACCCATGCCATGATCGGAGACTTGTATCATCATGGCAGGTGTGCTGGCTTCACTGGGGCGATGCTGCATGCCTGTGAAAAGTTTGACATCAATGGCACCACCGTTAGGACTGGCTTCAGCGGCATTTTTCACCAAGTTCATCAGTAGTTGTTCCAATTGGGTCAAATGAATTTGAACAGAGGGCAAGCTGTTGGGCATATGTAGGGTGAGCGGGATGGATTCAGGCAACTGAATGCGTAGCAGATTAATCATACTGGTGAGTGCTTGCATGATGTCTGGTTCTGCTTCATGACCTTCCGATTGACTGGCTTTACCCAAGGCGAGAAGGTCGGTAACCATGCGTGAACCTTGCTCGCTGGCTTGAATGATGAGTGCTAGTTTTTCAATGGTTTTGGGTTCAGTTTGTGAAAACTGCATCATTTCTGCGGTACCCATAATGCTGGTCAAAACATTGCGAAAATCATGCACAATACCTGCAACCAATGTGCTCATATAACCATCTTGCATGTTTTGTTGCATTTTCAACGTTTCTTGTTGTTGTTCGGTAATATCGGTTAAAAAACAAATACCAACGGATGTATCATGGAAATCAAAACAACGCACATTACCCAGCAGTTGGCGTGTGCTGTGTTTGCCCTGACTCCGAATATAAAAAGTTGTATGTTCTTCTTCTTTTTCAAGAACAGAGAGACATGCTTGTTCAACTTCACATATATCTTCACTGGAGAACATAGCGCGAATGGGACAACCCACCAGTTCCTCCAAAGGCAAGGGGGAAATGTGCTGTAAGGTTTGGTTGACATAATTGATGCACATATTGTGTTGACCATCATATTGAAAGGTAAAGGCGCTAAGAGGGCTATTATCTAACAGTTGAAATGACATGGATTCCGCGTCTTTTTTTGCTTTAATGGCTTCATCTGCATGGACATTGGCTTGTTTGGTGTAACGGGGTAAAATGAGAAGAATCAATAGTTGCATGAACAGAACGGGTAGATCAAGGGGGGTGTGGTGAACCCACCAAAGGTAGACACATACACTTGGAAAGGCGATGAAGGACAAAATTTGCGAATAGGTCAACAAGCGATTCCCAAAGCGCATGCCATTACCCATAATGGTCACAAGATAAAGTAGGTACAATGGACTAAATTGCCCACCATCAACCAGCAAAGCAGTGCTGAGGAAAACAATATCAAAGATGGGCGTGATCGCTGTACGACAAAGGGATAATGGATGTTTTTTTACGTTCAATAATGTATAAATTTGTAACGCAATATATGCAATACCAATGCTGATCAGCGTAGTAAGGTGAGCGGGTAAATCAGTGGCATGAATGATCATATAGACAGTACAAATCAAGCAGGCGACCAAGCGAATCCATGCTTGTTGAATTTGGTTGGGAATCAGATCACCAGTATAGGACGGCATACCATCCAAAAAGTAACGCTTTAATTGTAAATTCCTCAAAATACCCCTCCCGACATTTCATCAGATGATGTTACGCACTTAACCAAAAAACAGCGTCATCCCCGAATGCTTGTGTCGGGGATATCTTGTACCCCCCCCCCAACCACTCAAGAACAACGCTAATAACATGTGAACCTTATGAAAAATTAGGTGACACAATATGAAGCAGGTCACATACGCATGTTCCATTCTAAAAATTCATGAAGTTAGTCTGTTTTTTAGATTTCCGATTAAAAGATGACGGAATGACCGTGTGCGTAACATCAGTCATCAGTATAGAAGCTATCGACATTGCATGCTTCGACAAGCTCCGATCAATTAAAGTAAGGGCAGCATTGTTTATAAAACCTTTGTGGCTTGCGCAGCCAAACGCGAACGTTCGCTGGCTTTAAGCATGACATCTCCCGCCCAGTGCCAATCTGAAAAGCGTTCGACCACCATGGATAGCCCATTACTGTAGGCCGTTAAGTAGGGCGTATCAATTTGAGCATTGTTACCCAACACCACCAGTTTTGAACCTTCTCCCATGCGGGTGACCAAGGTTTTCATTTGATGGGGTGTCAGGTTTTGAGCCTCATCGACAATCACCCAAGTTCGGGTAAATGTACGTCCGCGTGCAAATGAAAGAGAAGCAATTTCAATCTGATGTTGCCCCAAGCTTGCCGCAACATCTTGTACGCCAGCATCCAGTAAAAAGGCAAGGTTATCCGTAATCGCACCCATCCATGGTTCCATTTTTTCTTTTTCCGTGCCGGGTAAATAACCAATATCATGCCCCATCGGTACGGTTGCTCGTGTCACCAAAATACGATCATAAAGCCCCTCTTCTAAGGTTTTATGAAGTCCGCATGCCAATGCCAACAATGTTTTCCCCGAACCCGCTAGACCCAGCAATGTCACCAAATCAACATCCGCATCCATGAGTAAATTCATCGCCATGTTTTGTTCAAGGTTACGGGCTTGTACACCCCAAATAGCATGGCGTTCATTGCGATACGAACACATATCATGAAGTTCTACACGGCGTGTTTCCTGATTGATATTTCGGCAACGTAAAGCCAGTTCACGCTCACTGGGAATGAGAACAAAATGATTGATCGCGGGTAAGATTCTATCATCAGGCCAAGTGATTTGATAGCAGTGACCATAAGCTGATTCACTTACTTCCATGTCTTCACCCATAGCATTCCATACTTGTTCATCAAGTTGTATCATACTTTGGGCTAAAACTTCCAAATCTTTGACCAAGTGATCGGAGCGGTAATCTTCAGTGACCAAGCCCAAAGCTCGTGCTTTGATACGCAAATTAATGTCTTTGGATACTAACGTGACCTGACGTGTCGGATTTTTTTGTTTCAACACCATAGTCACAGCAATAATTTGATTGTCATTGCTGTTGCTGAGTGAATCAGGGAGCACCCCATGCATAGGGGATGACATTTCAAAAAACAAACGCCCTCCCCCAGGTAAGGCACAGCCTTGGCTTAAATCATCCGATGTTTCACTCAAGTCATCCAAATAGCGAGACACTTCACGAACATTACGAGCCAGTTCATCCACGCCGCGTTTTACCTTGTCCATTTCTTCCAAGACCACCATGGGTAAGACCACATCATGTTCATCAAAGTGGCTTAAAGCATTGGGATCGTGAATCAATACATTGGTATCCAATACAAATATCTTGCGTGACTCCATTATTTCCTCCCCCGGTTATTGTTCCATTACTCAACAATGCGGTAAATTTTATCCACATCTTGTAAACCATGTTTACTGACACCTAAATCACGTAATAAACCATCTTTTAAGCGATACACCCAGCCATGCAAGGATAATGGTTTGCCAGCCACCCATGCATCTTGAATGATATGGGTTTGGCTTAATTTTTCGACTTGTCGTTTGGTATTGAGTTTACACAAAGCATCCAATTGTTGTTGGTGTGTGCGGTTCTTCATCTTTGATTCATGGGCAATATAAATGCCACGGATACTACGAATCCAGTTATCCACGATACCAAAGTGTTGGGAATCCATGGCGGCACGCACCCCGCCACAGTCATAATGTCCCGCAATAATAATATGCTCAACACCCAACACATGCACAGCATAATGCACCGCCGCTAAACAGTTTATATCTGTATGATGGACTTGATTGGCAACATTACGATGTACAAACACCATGCCTGGATCAACCCCAATCATTTCATTCGCAGGCACGCGAGAATCGGAGCAACCAATCCACATGTACTTTGGATTTTTTAATTGTGCCAAATGTTCAAAATAATCAGGGTTTTGTTCAACCTTGTGTTTTGCCCATGCTTTATTTTGCTGTAAAAGGTGTTCGGGTGTTGGCATATTTTATCCGTTATAGTTGTTTAAGTATGAAAGTAGCTCGTCATTCTCGCGTGCTTTTGTCGAGGATCTCTTTAAATCATAGATTCCCGATACAAGATTTTGGGAATGACGATAAGGGTCAATCAATACTTAAACTAAAATAGTTCGTTTTTAGGCGTTGAGCCAGTTTGTAAGTTCGCCTTGACGGTCTAAGGCATGCAAATCATCACAACCACCGACATGACGGTCATTGATAAAAATTTGCGGAATGGTGCGTACACCAGGTGCGCGTGTTGCCATTTCTTGTCTGCGTTTAGGTTCATTTTGAACATTATACTCTGTAAACTCAATATCACGTTGCTTTAATAATGCCTTAGCACGCGAGCAATATGGGCAGTAATCACCCGAATAAACTTCAACTTTTGCCATGATTTAATCTCCTTGGATCGTTTTTGATAGTGACAGAACATAAACAGGAACACCTGTTGCCCGTAATGCCTTCGCAGCAAAATTCACGGTTGAACCTGTGGTGATAATATCATCCACCAACCATAGTTTCCCCTGTGTATGATGCTGCTTTGCCCAGTAGTCTTGATTCAACACAAAGGCCTTACGAAGATTCTTACGACGTTGCTGGGCCGACAATGCCGATTGTCGCACTTGTTCACCCTGCCGCCGCAAGATATGCCAGTCCCAATGACATGCCACCTTCTCTGCCATCCAATGACACAAGTTAGCGGTATGATGTTGACCATGCTGACGCATTCGCGATAAAGGCATGGGAATGGGTATCAAGGTATCTTGCTCATGTAATAAACGTCTTAAATAGGGCGTTGCACTTTCAATTAGCCAGCTTACACCTGCATCATCCCCTTGTAGCTTCCATGCTAAAATCGCATCACGCACCGCGCCTTGATAACGATAAAGTGCGTATGTTTCAAGTTGTGCAGGAGCATGATTTAAACATTGCCCACATGGACCTGGCGCGAGTACTTGGCTTAGTGGGGCGGCACATTGCCTGCAAATATCGTGCGGAAAAGGTCGAATACTTGCCAAACATATTGCACAACAACCATCCACTTCTAAAGGCTTTTGACAAAATAAACAGATGGGCGGAAATACTTGATGTCGCAGTTTTTGTAAGTTTTGTTGAAACCACTGGCTTGCTTGTGCTTTAGTCATGTACGATCAATTCAAAAGAAAACACGCCATAAGATGCACCAAAACTGATGCTATGAATGCCAACATCCAAGCTCACCTGACCATTGACGATCACATCATCCACCCAAGTGCCGAGACGTGAGCTATCAATAAGAATGACACCCTTCTTTTTCTTTTCTAAACGACAATGATGTTTGGAGAGTCCATAGGGCGGCACATCATGAATATCCAAATCATTTTCTTCTTTGCAACCAAACCACAAGGTTTTTTCCTTTTGACCCCAGCGTCCGATACGAAAAGGGAAAGAATCAATGGGAAGCTCTTCCAAACCTCCCAAGGCATGGATAGCTTGAGGTGTGAGCCCTGATAAACTCCCCCATGGTTGAGTATGGGCGGTGGCGGTTGATGGGGAGATTTTGGGAGTGGATAGAGCTGCCAATTTTCCTTCCAATTCGATGACACGGGCATTCATTTGTCGCATACGTTTGAACAAGGTGGTCAAGATATTTTCAACAGATTTTATATTGTTTGCCATGGCATAAGAAAATTGAGTCTTGTCCAAACAGCGCACTTTGACTTCGCCGATGGCAGTCACGGTTGCTGAACATGGCTGCTTACCAATCAACCCCATTTCACCAAACACTTCACCACGTTCCAATTCGGCCAATATCACGAGCATATTGTTTTCATCCAAACGCGAGACTTGAACACGACCTTGCAACAGAATGTATACGGCTTTGCTACAATAACCTTCACGTAAAATATCCGTGCCTGCGGCAATGGTCTGAATTTGTTGAGTCTGAATGCTCATAAATGTTGCTCCAAAAAAGGAAAAAGCTGACAGCGGGGAAACTGCCAGCCTTGATTTTAGTGTATATATAGTGATTCAAGTATTAAAGCACCGTCATTCCCGAAATATTTTATCGGGAATCTATCCATAGACCCTCGATAAAAGCATTCGAGGGTGACGACAGTATAATGTAGTATTCATACTTAAACGACTATAACTCTCGGTTGACTATGTGATATATGGTATATATTATTAGATATATATCAGGGGATTTAAGATGAATACAGCAAAAGTTTTTCAAAATGGACGTAGCCAAGCTGTACGGTTGCCTAAAGAGTTTCGCTTTGAGGGTAATGAAGTGTTTGTTCATAAAGTGGGAAATGCAGTTGTATTGTTGCCTATTCAGCACAGTTGGGATACCTTGTTTGAGTCGCTCAACCTGTTTTCTGAGGACTTCATGGCTGATGGGCGGCAACAACCATTGCTTCAAAAACGCGATTTTTCCTGTTTCGATGAAGATTGAATGATGTATATGCTGGATACCAATATTTGTGTTTGTTTGATTAAACACAATCCGATCCAGGTGCGCGCAAAGTTTGAAAAGCTTCAGTCTGGCGACGTTTTACTCTCGTCCATTGTGTTGGCTGAGTTGAGCTATGGTATATCGAAGAGCCAGTATAAAGAACGCAATCTGGCTGCGTTAGAAATGTTTCTTATGCCTTTGGAAGTGATGCCGTTTGATGAACACGCAACAGGAATATATGGTGAGATTCGTGCGGATCTTGAGCGATCGGGTCAAGTGATTGGTGGTAATGATTTGTTGATTGCTGCTCATGCACTTGCTCTGAATGCCACCTTGGTGAGTAACAATTTGAAAGAGTTTGCGCGTGTTCCAGATCTGAAGCTTGAAAATTGGGTGGACTAAATAAAGCAGGGGCAATCTAGGTTACGAATGAAAATATTATTGTATGGTGTGAACTATGCCCCTGAACTGACAGGTATTGGTAAATATTCGGGTGAAATGGCTATTTGGCTGGCAGAACAAGGGCATGAAGTGAGGGTGGTGACTGCACCACCGTATTATCCTGAATGGAAAGTCGATGTGGCCTATGCAAACAGTTATCACAAAGAAATGGTGGATGGTGTGTTGGTTTACCGCTGTCCACTTTATGTGCCTGCAAAACCTTCAGGGTTAAAGCGGATTGTTCATTTGGCGAGTTTTGCGCTTTCAAGTTTTCCTATCATGCTTAAACACATATTTTGGAAGCCTGATGTGGTGATGGTGATTGAGCCACCATTGTTTTGTGCGCCAACGGCTTGGCTTACCGCTAGGTTATCGGGTGCAAAATGCTGGCTTCATATTCAAGATTTTGAAGTCGATGCAGCGTTTGACCTTGGTATTATTCCGTTTGCATGGATGAAATCGACAGTGTTGCTTGTAGAGCGTTGGTTGATGAAGCACTTTGATGTGGTGTCAAGCATATCGCAATCCATGATGAAAAAGTTGGGCGATAAAGGGGTGCAAGCCCCTGTTTTTTTTCCAAATTGGGCAAACTTATCATCGATGCAGTATGATGAAGTAGGTGGAAGTGAATTTCGTCATGGTTTGGGTATTGCTGAGGAGCAAACGCTTTGTTTGTATTCAGGGAATATTGCCGTTAAACAAGGGTTAAATATTTTACTGGCGGTTGCAGCCGAGTTATCTGAAGTCCAATTTGTAATTTGCGGGCAAGGTGCGAATAAAGCCGAACTTGAAACTCAAGCTAAAGCGCAGGGCTTGCAGAATATATGTTTTTTACCTTTGCAGCCTTTGGATAAGCTGCCTGCAATGTTAAGTGCCGCAGATATTCACTTGGTGATTCAAAAGGCAGGTGCTGCGGATTTGGTGTTGCCATCCAAGCTTACCAACATCTTGGCGGTGGGTGGTATTGCCATTGTTACAGCCGAAGAGAACACGGAACTGGGGCAGCTTGCTTTGGGTGATAAACCTTGTGTATATCGCTGTGATCCTGAAAACGTGGCTGATTTGCTTGTGGCAGTACAAGTTTTACAATCTGATGTTGAGTTACGCGAAAGCATTAGCGAGTGTGCAAAACAATATGCGGAAACATATATTGAGATGCATAAAGTTTTAAAGGAGTGGGAAAAGGAAATGCAAGCATGATGAATGTGTTGGTTGTGGGCGAAGCAGGAGGCACTGGGTCAGTTGGCTTTGAAAGCTAATCGCCTCGAAAAAAAACATGGCTCTCCGCAATCTGAAATGATAGAAAATTGACATCCTCCCCGCCCTAATGGTTCGACAAGCTCACCAACCAAGGACGAGGATTCCTTGGGTTGTTAAACCGCAAGCGGTTCTTGCTTCATCGTGGTTGCTATTGCATCCACTCCACAAGCGAACACGGCATGTCCTGCCGCTAAGATGTTCAGTGCTGCGTTGTGGTCGGCGTTGGCAGCATGACCACATGCTTGGCACAAAAACTTCGATTGAGACACACGATTGGCTTTTTCGGCATGTTGGCACTTACTGCATCGTTGGGATGTGTATGCGGCAGGTATATATTCAACCATGCCGCCACGCCAATGCTGTTTATCTCAAGCATCGCTGCAAACATG
>NVWS02000117.1 GCA_002746295.2 Zetaproteobacteria bacterium | reverse complement strand
TTGGCGGATGGTGTGATTCTCAAAACAGGTGATAAATCGCTTGCCATCAAGCTTGAAAAACATGGTTATGATTGGGTGAAAGAAAACCTATGAACGTCATCCAACAAACAAGACAAGATGCCTTAGCATTGTTTGAAAAAGTGGGCTTACCAAGCAAGCGCGATGAAGATTGGAAATACACCGATGCTTCACGCTTGGCAGACTTGCTAGAGCTTGGCGAAGGCGAGACACCGTTCAGTATTGAAGGTTTGGGTATCACAGATTTGGATGCCTACCGCATGGTGTTTATCAATGGTGTGTTGGATAAATCCCAATCCAAACTGCCTGCTGATGTGAGTATGGTATCCTTGGCTGATGTGCAATCGGATGTTTCTGATGAAAAAGATTGTGAAGCTCTTGCTCAATTGTTTCAAATCTCGGGTGATGAGCCTTTATTTAATGGTTTGATGGCACTCAATGCTGCCGTGGCAACAGATGGTGCGGCGATTTGTTTGGCGGATAACAGTGTACTGGATAAGCCCTTGTATATTTTACAAGTAAGCAATCAAAACAATGCACTTCGCCACGGCTTCATGCTTGGCGAGAATGCTCAAGCCAACATTATCGAACACTTTATCAGCACGGGCGAGGAACGTGCCTTGAGTAATGCTGTGACGGCAGTGATTCTCAAAGCAGGTGCATCCTTGGAACATACACGTTTGCAACAAGAGGGGAAAAAGCAATCACATGTGGCGCGTGTTGAAGTGAAACAGTTCCGTGATTCATCTTATACTTTTCACGGTGTTGAATTGGGCGGCATCTTATCTCGCAGTGATGTGGTGGTTGATTTGATGGCATCGGGCGCATCATGCAGCTTGAATGGTTTGTTTGTCTTGGATGGTCGTCAACATGTGGATCATCATACACGAGTGGATCACAAAGCTCCGCACTGCACCAGCCGTGAAAATTATCGCACGGTGTTGGATGGTCGCTCGCATGGTGTGTTTAATGGTAAAGTCGTGGTGCATAAAGGCGCAACCAAGACGGATTCATCGCAATCCAATGGCAATATTTTACTGTCCAAACATGCCGAAATTGACACCAAACCTGAATTAGAAATTTATAATGATGATGTCAAATGCGCCCATGGTGCAACGGTTGGGCAGCTGGATGATAAACAGCTCTTTTATTTGCGCTCACGTGGTATTTCAGAAGTGGCTGCACAAGAATTGCTGACCTTTGCTTTTGCCGATGAAGTCTTGGCGGCCATGAGTAATCAGGTGGTTCGTTCCTATGTGGAAAAAGAAGCCTTTGCGAAGTTGCCGCATGGTGCTGATCTTGATGGACTATTGGGATGATTAACTTTCACCACAGAGACACAGAGACACAGAGGAACGTAAAAAATATAATATTATCTCTATTGTCCTCCCTCGAATGTGTGCACCGAGGGGTTGTTAGAGCTTCAAAAGGTTCCCACTCATGAATATTAAAGAAATCAGACAAGATTTTCCTGTATTACATCAGGAACTATATGGTAAGCCACTGGTGTATTTGGACAATGCCGCCACCACCCAAAAGCCACAATGTGTGATTGATGCGGTTCGCCATTATTATGAACGTGATAATTCAAACATTCATCGCGGTGTACATACGCTTTCCGAGCGTGCAACCGCTGCTTATGAAGCATCACGGGAAACCATTCGTGGATTTTTTAATGCCGCATCCACCAAAGAAGTCATTTTTACACGCGGCACAACCGAAAGCATCAACCTCATCGCCTCATCTTGGGGTGGTCAACATATTGGCAAGGGTGATGAGATTTTGATTACCCACATGGAACATCATTCCAATATTGTGCCGTGGCAAATGTTGTGTGAACGCACGGGCGCAGTATTAAAAGTTATTCCAATGAATCAAGCAGGCGAATTGGATATGGATGCGTTTACATCCTTATTATCTGAACGCACCAAGTTGTTGGGCGTGGTGCAGATGTCCAATGCACTTGGCACCATTAACCCGATTAAAACCATGATTCAACAAGCGCATGCGGTTGGCGCATTGGTGTTGGTCGATGGAGCGCAAGCGGCTGCTCATATGTCTGTGGATGTGCAAGCCTTGGATATTGATTTTTATGTGACTTCAGCGCACAAAATGTATGGTCCAACGGGTGTGGGTGTGTTGATTGCCAAACAAGCATTGCTAGAAGCCATGCCACCGTATCAAGGCGGAGGTGACATGATTTTGATGGTCACTTTTGAAAAAACGCAATACAACGACTTGCCCCATAAATTTGAAGCAGGGACACCCAATATTGCAGGTGTCATTGGTTTTGGTGAGGCGATTCGTTATATTCAAGGTATAAGCTTGGATAAGATTGTCGCGCGTGAAAAGGTGTTGTTGGATTATGCCACACAGAAGGCGGAAGCCTTTGATGGCTTAAAACAAATCGGTACAGCGAAGGAAAAAGCCTGCGTACTTTCGTTTGTGATGGATGGTGTGCATCCGCATGATTTGGGTACGATTTTGGATCGGGAAGCGGTGGCGATTCGTGCAGGTCATCATTGCGCCATGCCTGTGATGCAGTTTTATAAAGTACCTGCCACGGCGCGTGCATCATTTTCAATTTATAATACAGAAGCCGAAGTGGATGCTTTGTTTGCAGCGCTTAAAAAAGCACGGGATATGTTTGCATGATTAAAATGAACCATAGAGAGAGCTATCATGTTTAGTTTAGGTGATTTATACCAACAGGTCATCATCGACCACACCAAAGCCCCACGCAATTTTGGTAAGTTAGAACCATGCAACCATGATGCAGAAGGTTACAACCCTTTGTGTGGCGATCAATTGCATGTGTATTTGAAAATAAATGATGAACAGATCATTGAAGGTATTAGCTTTGAAGGGCAAGGATGTTCGATTTCTACAGCTTCCGCATCCTTGATGACGCAAGCCTTAAAAGGCAAAACAGTGACAGCATTTGAGCAACTTTTTAATGCCTTTCATGCGATGGCAACTGCCGATATGGACGATAAACCCGATGAAGAAGTCTTGGGTAAACTGGCCGTGTTGGCAGGAGTCAAAGAATTTCCATCTCGCATCAAATGTGCCACGCTTTGTTGGCATACGGTTAAATCTGCAATGGATGACGCTGCCGAACCAGCGCGTACGGAGTAAAGCATGGCATCAGGAAAAATGATTACGACGAACCGCGATATTGATGCGATTTTGATTCCCTTGGGTACACCTGTCATTATCCCTGAAGGCGCACAAGTTGCGATTACCCAAGAGTTGGGTGGTACTTATACCGTATCTGTGAATGGTAATTTGGCACGGGTGGAAGGCAAAGATGCGGATGCCTTAGGTCTAAGTGAAAAAAAGGAAACAAAAGAAGAAGCACCCAAGGTGGCGCATGGCCCTGTTGATGAACAACACGTATGGGCAGCTTTAAGAACCGTCTTTGACCCTGAAATCCCTGTGAATATTGTGGATTTGGGTTTGGTCTATGATGTGCATGCGGTGGATACTGATGGTGGAGGTAATGCTGTAGAAATTACCATGACACTGACCGCTCCAGGTTGCGGCATGGGACCTTTTATTGTGGATGATGTGCGTGCCAAAACTTTGGATGTTGAAAATGTTACCGAAGTGAATGTTGATTTAACCTTTGAACCACCGTGGGACAGGGCTTTGATGACGGATGAAGCGAAATTACAACTGGGGATGTTCTGATGACTGAATGGATTGATGTTGCTAAAGAGGGTTCTTTTCCAGCGGAAGAGCGCAAGGTGATTCAAAGTGATGCGGGTGAAATTTTAATTTTTCACATGTCAGATGGTTATTTTGCCATTGAAGATCGTTGCTCACACGATGGTGGTGATATTGCAGAAGGTGTTTGTGAGGGTGATGAGATTATTTGTCCAAGACATGGCGCACGCTTTTGTATCAAAACAGGTGAGGCATTAACACCACCTGCCTTTGAAGATATTGAAACATTTCCTGTGCGTGTGCATGAAGGCATGGTACAAGTGGATATTGATTCGTAAGTCATGAAAGAAGATTTGAAACGTTTAGAATGTCGGCGTTGTGAACATTATTTTATCACGTGGAAGCCAAATTTTCCGCATGGCTGCCGTGCATTTGGCTTTGAATCTAAATTGTTACCATGTTTGGAAGTGCGCTCGGCCTCACAACTACATTGCTTGAAATTTAGCGAAAAATGTCGTAATATAAGCTAAAAAGCGATGGGTTTAAAATGTCATCATGATGAAATTAGTTGCTTTTAATGCTATATGATTATGATAGCGATACTTTTTTTTTGGAGGTTGATGATGGCTGCTGTAGGCGTAACAGATTTATCGAGTCTTTCACTATTTTATCGTGATATAAAACAAACATCGAAATTATCACGCGAAGAAGAAGCAAATTTATCACGCCGTTGGCATGAACATAAAGATCGTGAAGCTGCACGTGAATTGGTCGTGGCAAATTTGTATGGTGTGGCGGCCATTGCGCGTGAATATAGACACTTTGGATTAGCAGAAGGCGATTTGATTCAAGAAGGTACGCTGGGCTTGATGCACGCCGTTAAACGCTTTGATCCTGAAAAAGGATTTCGTTTGATGACCTATGCATCGTGGTGGATTCGTGCCTCGATCCATGATTTTATTTTGCGTTCTTGGAGCATTGTGAAGCTTGGAACCAACAAGTTACAACGGCGTATTTTTGCGGGTCTACAAAAAGCAAAAAATGCGATTGCAGCGGTGGATGGTCGCAAGGCTGATGAAGTTGGTGCGGAATACGGCATCAGTGGGCAAGCATACCAAGAGACGGCGGCTGCATTCTTGCAAAGAGATGTATCTTTGGATGTTGAAGTCGAAGGGCAGACAATGCTGGATGACTTGGCATCCTCAGAAGCTTCTCCTGAAGAGCTGGTGACAGCGTCGAATTGGCATGAACATCAGCAAAATCAATTGGCAACTGTGATGTCGGTGCTATCACCGCGTGACCGCCATATTGTGAAACAGCGTCATTTGAGTGAAGAGCCTGCAACGCTCAAAGATTTATCTGAAGCGTTGGGTATCTCCATTGAGCGCGTGCGCCAGTTGGAAAGTCGAGCCATGAAAAAAATGAAAGCGGCAGTGGTTGATATTGCTGCTTGACGCTTCTTTGTGGCACTTTACATTGCCGAAATGCTAGAAAAACCTACCGAAAATCCTTTGAATCAAGCCATTGCCTTATGCCAAAGCGATATGGTGAAGGTCAATGCCTGCATTCATGAAAATTTAAAATCAGATATTATGATGATTCCAGCCATTGGTCATTATATTGTTGGCAGTGGTGGAAAGCGCTTACGCCCGTTGTTGTGTTTGTTGATTGCCAAACTTTTTGACTACCAAGGTGACCGCCAAATTCCCATGTCAGTGGTTGTAGAATTTATTCATACGGCATCATTGTTACATGATGATGTGGTGGATTCATCAAATCAACGACGTGGTAGCCCATCTGCCAATGGTGTCTGGGGTAATCAAGCCAGCGTTTTGGTGGGAGATTATTTATTTTCACGGGCTTTTCAGATGATGGTGGCTGATGGTGATATGGCGATGCTTTCGTTGATGTCGAACGTCACCAATGCATTGGCAGAAGGCGAAGTGTTACAGCTATCGCGTACCTTTCACTTGGAAATGACAGAAGCCGAATGTTTGGAAGTCATTGAACGTAAAACAGCAGTGTTGTTTGCGGCCGCCGCAGAAGTTGGCGCACATGTGACCGATCAAGATGACGTGATGATTCGCAATATGGCCGAATATGGTATGTGTTTGGGTGTTGCTTTTCAATTGATGGATGATGCGATGGATTATGTCTCTGATGATGAAGCAGCGGGTAAGCCTGTGGGGCATGATTTGGAAGAAGGTAAAATTACCTTACCATTGATTCACGCGATGCATCAAGATTTAAGCTTGGCGGAACGTGTGGCAGCGATTGCGGAGCGGGATGGCTGTTATGAAGGTGATGATAAAGCATGGGTTCGAGAACGGGTACAACACCTTCAAGGTGCTAAATATGCCATGCAACGTGCGCAAGAGTATGCCAACCGTGCCAAGACCTTGTTGCCTGAAACAGGTGATGCAAAACTTCTTCAACTTTTGCAAGATTTGGCAGATTTTTCTGCGCAACGGATGTATTGATTCAAAAACAAACTGGTTGGGGGACAAGGATTCGAACCTTGGTTGACGGAGTCAGAGTCCGTAGTCCTGCCGCTAGACGATCCCCCAGTCAGGAATCCGCAATGTATAAAACATGGTGTATGTGTCAATGTGATTGCGCTGGATGCGGTCAATTTTCTTTGCGAAGGGAGTAAAAAGCTTTCTTAAGTGTCGTAGATTCTTAGATTACGCGGATGAATCATGTTATGAACACATACGGTCGCCACCCTTTGACCTTACTCAGAGGTAAGGGAAGTCGGGTTTGGGACGACCAAAACCATGAATATTTGGATTTTGTATCGGGTATTGCCGTCAATACATTGGGTCATGCGCACCCTCGGTTGATCCATGCTATTGCTGAACAAGCTGCAACGATGTTGCACTGTTCCAATTTATATCACATTCCTGAACAAATTGAATTGGCGAAGAATTTATGCCAACTATCAGGGCTAGATCGTGTATTTTTTTGCAATTCAGGGGCAGAAGCCAATGAAGCAGCGATGAAGCTCGCTCGCAAATTTTTTTATGATGCAGGTTCTAAACGCCGTACCATTATCACTGCCACACAATCCTTTCACGGTCGAACCATGCAAACCATTGCAGCGACAGGACAAGATAAAGTGAAAACTGGCTTTGATCCGCTACCCGTAGGCTTTAAGCATGTCCCCCTTAATGATTTGAAGACACTCACTGAATCAGTTGATAGTCACACCGCCGCCATTCTTTTAGAGCCTTTACAGGGCGAAGGTGGGGTTAACCTTGCCAGCGTTGAATATTTGCAAGGCGTTCGCAGCTTGTGCAATCAACACGGTGTTTTATTGATATTGGATGAAGTGCAAACAGGTATTGGACGTACAGGTACCATGTTTGCTTTTGAACAAGCCAATATTCAACCTGATATATTAACTTTAGCCAAAGGCTTGGGCGGTGGTGTGCCGATTGGTGCTATGTTAGCAAAAGAAGATATAGCAACATCATTCAGTGCTGGCACACATGGCACAACATTTGGTGGCAACCCTTTATCCTGTGTTGCTGCATCCACTGTTTTATCTGTGATTGAACAAGAGAATATCTTGGCAAATGTGTTAGCAAGAGGGCAACAATTGCGTGAAGGTTTGCAAGGCTTGAAGCAATGTTTTGATTGCATTGAAGGGGTGCGGGGGCAGGGTTTACTGCTTGGTTTGGCGTGTAATATTGAGGTTGCATCGTTGATTGAATGTTGTCGCCAACATGGTTTGCTGGTGTTGCCAGCAGGTCCTAAGGTGTTACGACTTCTTCCACCATTGAATATTAGTAAAGAAGACATCAGTGAAGCCTTGCTTCTGCTTGAACAGTGTCTGAATGAGGTCAAGGAATGAGACATTTCCTCACATTGTTGGATTTAGAACCCTTTGAAGGGAAGCAAATACTTGAGCGTGCATTTGAGCTTAAAAATTTGCAAAAAGCGGGAAAGCCACATCATACATTGGCAGGGAAAACGCTGGCAATGATTTTTGATAAAGCTTCCACGCGCACCCGTGTTTCGTTTGAAACTGGCATGTATCAATTGGGTGGTCATGCCCTGTTTTTACATTCAGGTGCCACACAGCTTGGACGTGGCGAACCTGTTGAAGATTCAGCACGGGTGATTTCAAGCATGGTGGATGGGGTGATGATTCGTACATTTGAACACAGCATGGTGGAAACCTTTGCCAAGTATTCATCCGTTCCTGTCATCAATGCACTCACCGACTGGACACATCCATGCCAAATTTTAGCGGATGTGATGACTTATATGCAACACAGGGATGAGATTCAAGGTAAGACAGTGGCATGGGTGGGTGATGGTAACAATATGGCGCACTCATGGATCAATGGTGCTGCTATTTTTGGCTACCATTTGAATTTAGCATGTCCCGAAGGCTATTTACCTCAAGATAAAGTGATTCAAGAGGCGCGTGATATGGGAGCCACGATTGAAGTCACGCAAGATGTCTTGGCAGCCACCGCAGGTGTCGATTTGGTCACCACGGATGTATGGGCTTCGATGGGGCAAGAGGAAGAACAAGCGGAACGTGAACAAGCTTTTGCCCACTACATGGTGGATGACACGGTGATGGGTGTTGCCAAACCGAATGCTTTATTTATGCACTGCTTGCCTGCGCACCGTGGCGAAGAAGTCGCCGCGAGCGTCATTGATGGGGTACAATCTGTCGTTTGGGATGAAGCGGAAAATCGCTTACATGCACAAAAAGCCTTGTTAGAGTTTTTATTAAAGTAATCAAGTAACACTGTCGGAGATAAATATGACAAAAGCAAGTATCAATAAAGTTGTTTTAGCCTATTCAGGCGGGTTGGACACTTCGATTATTTTGAAGTGGTTGCAAGATACCTATCAATGCGATGTGGTCACATTTACGGCGGATATTGGGCAAGGTGAAGAAGTCGAAGATGCACGCATCAAAGCAGAGGCTTGCGGTGCATCTGCGATTTATATTGATGATTTAACAGAAGAATATGTGCGTGATTTTGTTTATCCGATGTTTCGTGCCAATGCTATTTATGAAGGTGAGTATTTGCTTGGCACATCCATCGCTCGCCCATTGATTTCTAAACGTATGATTGAAATTGCCAATATTGAAGACGCAGATGCTGTGGCGCATGGGGCAACAGGAAAAGGCAACGATCAGGTGCGTTTTGAGTTGGGTTTTTATGCCTTAAAACCCGATGTGAAAGTCATTGCACCTTGGCGTGAATGGGATTTGAATTCACGCAATGACATGCTTGCATATTGTGAAAAACATGGCATTGAAGTGGAGCGTAAACGCGCAGGCAGTAAATCTCCTTATTCGATGGATGCCAATTTGCTGCACATTTCCTATGAAGGTTATGATTTGGAAGATCCTTGGGTTGAACCATCTGAGTCCATGTGGCGCTGGTCTGTGTCACCCGAAAATGCACCGAATGAGGCTGAATATATTGAATTAAGCTACCAAGGTGGCGATATTACTGCCATCAATGATGTGGTCATGACACCCGCAGGTGTTTTGCGTGAATTGAATCGTTTGGGTGGAAAGCATGGCATTGGGCGCATTGATATGGTTGAAAATCGTTATGTGGGCATGAAATCTCGTGGTTGTTATGAAACACCAGGTGGCACGATTATGTTGAAAGCGCATCGTGCGATTGAGTCTATTACGGTCGATCGTGAAGCGGCACACTTGAAAGATGAATTGATGCCACGTTATGCGAAACTTATTTATAATGGTTATTGGTTTGCGCCTGAAACACGCATGCTGCAATCGGCGATTGATATGTCACAAACAACGGTGAATGGTACGGTACGTTTGAAATTGTACAAAGGTAATGTCATGGTCATGGGGCGTAAATCGGATAACTCCTTGTTTGATGAGCGTTTATGTACGTTTGAAGATGATGAAGGTGCTTACAACCAAAAAGATGCAGATGGTTTTATTAAATTGAATGCGCTGCGTTTGCGTATGAATCAACTAGCGGGGAAGTAATATGAGTGAAACAACAACACAAGATCAAGGTTATGCCAAGCCGATTCGAATTTTTCACAGTATTTTTGCCCTCTGCATGATGACCCAATTGGCAGTGGGTGAGTTGATGGATGTGCCTGAAGTGGAAGGCGATCACGATGAAGCAAGTATTAGCTGGGTTGTACCTGCTATTGCGCATGAATCTCAGGGTATGGCACAGACAGGTCCAGTGGAAGAAAGCTTGGGTTTTGAAGTACATGAGTATTTGGGTTTGACGATTGCAGGTTTGTTAATCATTCGCATCTTACTTGCCATGACCAACTTGCCTGGTGCAAACTGGCGTCACCTATTCCCTTGGTTGTTTGCCGCAGGTCGCAAACAATTGGGTGATGAAATCAAGTTGCAAATGGCGGGTTGGAAATCCATGAAGCTTGCACCACCTGAAGATGGTGAGGCTGTGGCGCGTAGTGTGCATGGTTTGATTATTTTATCGGCGATTGTCATGGGTGTGACAGGAACATTCTTGTACTTTAACTGGAGTCAAGTTGCGGAACAAACTGCTATGGTGGAGTTTGTTGCTGAAATTCATGAAACGGTTGTCAATGGCTTGCTTGCATTGCTTGCTGCCCATATCTTTGCTGTGATTTTACATCAACGTCAAGGTCATAATATTATCGCGCGCATCAAACCTGGCGCTTGATTTCTCAATTATCATCATCATTTAAGGCGTTGGGCGATCCTGTTCGCCTGCGCCTTTTTGTTCTCATTGGGCAGCATGATGCTGTGTGTGTGTGTCACTTGGTCAGTGCTTTGGACATACCACAAAGCACCATCTCGCGGCACTTGGGCATTTTACGTCATGCTGGCTTGGTGCAAACCCGACGTGAAGGCAAGTGGATCTATTATGCCCTAAGCGGTGATGTCGCCACGCAATTGAAGTCAATGTTCAATCAAGCCGATGCTCAATTGGAAGCGGATGCCTTGGCATTAGAAACTGCAATAAATCATTAGTTTTACATATTTAGATTTATAGATATATTGTCGCCTTCACTGGAGGTGTGATATGTCGTATAAAAATAAATCAAATATGGGCTTGTTTGCTCGATATTTAACCTTTTGGGTTTTTCTAAGCATGTTCATGGGTATGATCCTTGGCAATATAGCTCCCGAATTCACGCTGGCTTTGGCCCATTTTGAAATTGGACATATCAATTTAAGTGTGGCTATATTGATATGGGTGATGATTTTACCCATGTTACTGAATATTGATTATAGCGCCTTGCATAAGGTTTGGCAGCATCGCAATGGCATCATGGTAACCGTTGGTATCAACTGGCTTGTCAAACCTTTTTCGATGGCATTATTGGCTTGGTTCTTCATTTATCATGTGTTTTCTGATGTTTTAGATCCACTACAATGGGATAGTTATTATGCGGGTCTGGTGATTCTTGCTGCTGCCCCCTGTACAGCGATGGTCTTTGTATGGTCAAAATTATCAGGTGGGGATGCCCAGTTTACACTCTCTCAAGTGGCATTGAATGATGTGATTATGATGGTGGCTTTTGCCCCCATTGTTGGTTTTCTTCTTGGCATGGCTTCGATTCAAATTCCTTGGAATACTCTGATATTATCGGTGTTATTGTATATTGTTACGCCTGTTGTCATTGCATATTTTTGGCGAAAACATCTATTAAAAAAACAGTGTTTGGATCGAGTCTTACAGCGCATCAATCCTTATGGCATGGGCGCACTTTTATGTATGATTGTGTTGCTATTTGCTTTCCAAGGCAAACAAATTATCGCACAACCTTGGGTTATTCTCATGCTGGCGATACCTATCACGATTCAAGTTTATTTCACATCAGGTTTGGCATACTTACTCAACAAACGCTTGGGCGTTGCCCATTGTATTGCCGCACCTTCGGCATTGATTGGCGCATCCAATTTCTTTGAGTTGGCGGTTGCTACTGCCATTGCTTTGTTTGGTTTTGAATCGGGTGCAGCCTTGTCAACGGTGGTGGGTGTTTTGGTGGAAGTTCCCGTCATGCTTTCTGTCGTGGCAATTGTGAATCACAGTAAATCTTGGTATGAAAAGGCTTAATATGACAGATATGAAACAACGTATTTTATTTTTATGTACAGGTAATTCCTGCCGTTCACAAATGGCAGAGGGGTGGTTGAAACACTTGGGTGGTGACCGCTTTGAGGTGTTTTCAGCAGGCATTGAAGCACATGGTAAAAATCCACGTGCCATGGCTGTAATGGCTGAGGCTGGCGTGGATATTTCGGAGCAAGCATCTGAAATAGTCGATACTGCGATGTTAGAATCCTTGGATTTATTGGTCACCGTGTGTAGTCATGCCGATAAACATTGCCCTATCTTTTCGATGAAAGGCAAGCGTGCGCACTGGCCTTTTGATGACCCTGCTAAAGCGACAGGCTCAGAAGATGACATCATGAATGAATTTCGCCGTGTACGCGATCAAATTCAGGAGCGTATAGCTCAATATTTAAAGACTCCTAACAATTATAATGATGAAATTTTATGTGATTATTTTTAGCTTTTTCTCATTCCCACCGTCCTCGGTGGGAACGTATGCCTAAAAACCATTCCCGCAGAGAAGCATGGAAACTAGATTGGGCTCACGACTTTAAATGCTTTTCTTTGTGCCTATAGTGATTCAAGTATTAAATCACCACGTCATTCCAGAGTGCTTGTATCTGGAATCTGATGATAGATCCTAGATAAAAGCATTCGAGGATGACGATTGGGTGATATAGAAATGATAGTTCTATACTTGAATAACTATATGTGGTTGTTTCTTTCGCGTAACATCAGGTACTTAAGCAAAAAACAGCATCATCCCCGAATCCATGTGTCGGGGATCTCTTGTAAAGCCCCCAATCACTCAAGAACAACTCTAAAAATTTATGAAGTTACTGTGATTTTTAGATTCCAGATTAAAAGACCACGGGATGATCGTGTGCGTAACATCAGTTACTTGATTGATGCCTGTACTTCAAGCAGTTGAGGTAAGTTCACCGTCCAAATATGAAAACCCGATGCAGAACCCCGCACTTCACGCTCTGCTAATATTTTCTTAGCGACCCGACGATCCGAATGGAAGTACACTGTACCATCTTCAGTCAATGAAGGTGCGCCATCTTTGGCTTTGTTGTACGTTAAACGGGTCAGTTGTGTGCCTTCATTGGAAATCGCCCAAAGCTCCCAGTTGTTTTTATAGCTCACTCCCGTATCCAAACGACCACTACGGTTGGATGTAAAAACAATCCATTTGCCATCATGGCTCCATGTCGGTTGTGCATCTTTCACATGACCCGATGTCAATTGGGCTAAATGCTTACCATCCAAATCCATCATAAACAAGTGTTGGCTTTTACCCATCAAAATAGAAAATACAATATGCTGACCATCCGCAGAAACCGATGCACCAGCACCATTACTCAAACGTTTTTCAGAACCATCGGGGAAAATATGCACGATATAACTATGCACCGCGCCCATATCCCAATTGTTAAAGTGATCCGAAGATAAACCATGGTTTTGTTTGAAACCTTGTGCAATACGTGTGGCAATCACACTGCCATCTTGCAGCAAAGTCATTTCTTGCAATTTTCCAGTGAGTTCCATTTCACGACGCATCAAACCTTCACCATTGGCAGGTTTCTTCCATAAACTCAACATCCCAGTACGGCTGGATGAAAAGGTCACTTGTTCATCAAACCAAGCAAAGGAAGCAAAGGAAGCAATGTCATCGGTCACTATATTTAAGTAACCACCATTTTGAATGGCGCGGCGTGAAATCGAAGCCTCATTGCCTTGCATGGTTAAAGTCAGTAAATATTTTCCATCGGGAGAAACTTTGGGGTACATCTCATTTTCTTTATCGGCCAAGGTCAACAGCAATGCGCTATCACTCTCTTTGACTTCTTGATGACCAAACAATGCTGCTGCTTGCGCCATTGGAGACAATCCAAAGCTTAATAAACCGAACATGATATAGGGATACATGGATTTCACCTTATTGAATCTCAACTTTCCACAAGCTCCAAGCCGATGAAGCGCGTGTTCTTGGATGTTTTATATCACGGTTGGAGTGAAAAATCAGTGTATGCATATCTGCCCATGCCACACCACCATCCGCAGCTTCTTCAGCATTGGTGATACGTTTCACTTTCCCCGTATTTAAATCCATCACATAAATGGACGTGTGGCGCACGCTACCTTCACTATCTCGGTTGGAAACAAAAGCGAGTTGCTTACCATCGGGGCTAAAAGCAGGTTCAAAATCACCAAAAGTCTGTGTGGTGAGCTGTGTTAATCCTGTGCCATCTATATTTTGTAACCATAAATCATAGTTGCCTTCAACATTACGAACAAAAGCAATCTGTTTTCCATCTGGCGAAATAGCACCATCAAAGGCTTTAGGTAACATACTCAATTCAGAATTTTGACGGTTAAAAATGAACAAAGCAGGTGCATCAAATTTATTATGTGTACCTTTTTTCGTTGTTTTATAGCCCATTTTATACATGAAATAATTGGAGTCATACATGCGCCAAGCTTGTCCTACCAATTCACGATGGGTCGGCTGTGCAAACTCACTTAACAATTCATTATGGCGAATTTTTTGCAAGGCCGCATCAAAACACCACACCTTTCCGTTCATCGCTGCATTCAAATGTTCAGGAATCAGACCACCTCGATACAGTCCCATATTGGCAATAGCAACATGTGTATCACCCTGCCCTTGCCACATCCATGCCGACATGGGTCCCATCCGATTACTCACATAACCAATTTCACCATGTTGTAGTGCCACACCTTCACGCGAGGCTTCGTTCAACATCATTGGATCTACGCGCTTGCCCGCCATATCGGGTTGATCCACTTGCACCCGTACAACACTAAATTCATCATGACGAACTTCGTTATAAACAAGGAATTTCCCTGCAATACTTGGATACACCAAATCTTGGTGTTTGACAGCTAAATATGACGACACAGGAAACAACTCTGGTTCAACATTGGCACTCTTGGCAAGGGCAACTTGGCTTGCAAACATCGATGTTACCAACGCAACACCCCAAGACAGCTTGGTTATTTGATACATGAACACTCCTTACAGTTAAAAACTACGGGGGAGTCTGTCGGACTTAGAAAATGATAGCGAATTTCGTAGAATTGAACCAAGCCAGCCAGAACCCGTGGGCATAATCGTGATAAAACTATTCTTTCATGTGATATACATCACCCTATTTCAGGCTATTTGGGAATGACCGTCTTTCACTGGAATAATTTTTTCATCTCGTTCATTCAACACTTGAAGTAAATCTCGGATAGAAAAAGGTTTTTGAAGTAACGATACATCAGAAGGAACACGGTCAAGACAACAATAACCTGTGATTATAATTTTTTGAATACTGGGACTATGGGATTGCAATATCGTTATCAGCTCCAGCCCATTCATTTCAGGCATACAGTAATCACTTATCACGGTTCGAATGTTAGATTGGTATTGTTGAAAGAGTCCCAATGCTTGTGTCGGTGAGGAACATGACAATACACGATACCCTTGCTGTTTTAAAAAGCTTGAATAAAGCCTTAAAACTCCCTCATCATCATCCACAAATAAAATCACACCATCACCTCCACAGCTCATCCAACAGCGCCAATGGTACAACCTGAAATAATGGATACCTGTGTTTTATATTACCTATTTGATGTTACGCACTTGATGAAGAATAGGTGTTATTTTCAAAGGTATGAATCCCCTCGCAGGAGCATGGGAACTAGCGTTGACTTCTTTTTTCACCACAGAGGAGGTTAAGTTTCTTCTCATTCCCACCGACCTAAAAACTGTTCCCACAGAGAAGCATGGGAACTAGATTGGCTCACGACTTTAAATACTTTTCTTTGTGCCTCTGTGCTTGTTTCTTTCGCGTAAGATCAGTTACCTATTTATTTTTTTATCCACCGCACCGTAAAACCTCGTCCTTCAGGTCGAGGTTTTACGGTGCATCTTCACTGGTCAGGCGTATTTTGCTGTTTGATGTATTGCTTCACAATCTCAATTGGCGCACCGCCGCATGAAGCTGCAAAATAGGATGGTGACCAAAGTACGCCTTTCCAGTAAATACGCTTGAATCGTTCATTGTTTTTACGCATCACCCTGCTTGAAGCACCTTTGAAGCTATTGACCAACTTTGAAATAGATACTTTGGGTGGGTAATTCACCAACAAATGCACATGGTCACGCTCA
>NVWS02000116.1 GCA_002746295.2 Zetaproteobacteria bacterium | reverse complement strand
GTGCCTTTTTTCACATATTGGGAGATAAAATCAAGCGTTTCTTGCTCTGCATCCTGCATGGAAAGCGCGGATTGCCGCACCCGATCACTCAAACCCGAATCCGCATGATGTTGTGTGCACCACTCATCCATGCCAGCCAATACTGATTCTTGTTGATGCACCACCAAGTTTGGACCTTCCGCGATGGTATGGAGTTCGCTATCGGTAATGATGGTGGCTATTTCAAGAATTGTATCGGTTTCAGGATCTAAACCTGTCATTTCCAAATCCATCCATACCAAATAATCATCATGTTGCATGTCTTACACTCCTTCAAACAGGGCTTTTGCTTTCATGGATTGTTTCATCCAACGGCGGCGAATCGGGTAATGACGACGCAAATATACAAACTGCTTGCCACGTTCAGCATCATCCAGTGAAGCGGTGGCTTTGAGTGCCTCACTATCTTGTTTAATCGGATAAAAGCGATGTACCAAATCATCCCAAGATTCATTTTCATCCGAGATACACGCCACCCTAGGTAAAGCCGCCTCCATACCCCATGTTTCTTCAATATCCAAATGCTTACATAACGCTTTGTAAATATACTGGGTGTTGGCAGCCTTTCCATCCAAGGAATGTCCCGCAATATGGGGTGTTGCCAAGATACATTGAGGGTGGGCTAAAAATGCTTGTGATATATTGGGTTCATGCTCCCAGCAATCCATCACTGCTCCATGTTTTTCATTAACATCAAGCCAGTTCAGCAATGCCACATTATCCACACACTGCCCACGCGCGGCATTGATGATGCCTGTGCCTTGAAAACGCTCCAAAGTATGGTCATCAAACAGTTGCTCTGTTTTATCTTCACCCGCTCGAATCAATGGCGTATGCAAAGTGATGACATCTGCTTGTTTGAGTATTTCATCCAGACTTACAAAATCGTGTTTGCCTTCGCACCGCTGGCGAGGTGGATCATTGCGTAATACTCGAATACCCAAACGCTCACACACATGCGCCAATAAACGACCAATACGTCCAACCCCAACAATGCCCAACGACATCGTTTTAAAATCCACACGTCCTTGTGATTGCATCTCAAATAAACTTGCCAACACATATTCTACCACCGAAATCGTGGACGAACCTGCCGCCGTTGCCCAAGCAATACCGTGGTCATCCAGCCAAGTTTTATCGTAATGATCATCGCCAATGGTGGCAGTGCCTGCAAAATGAACCGTTGAACCTTGCAACAGTTTGGCATCCACACGCACGCCCGTTCGTGTTAATAACACATCCGCATCATGCACCACATCGGCAGTGATACAGCTAGATGGTATGACTTTCAAATTCACATCAAAGCGTGTCAGTTGAGCAAAGGCCTGCTTCACCCCCCAAATGTTTTCATCGGCAATAATTTTCAAATATTGTATGGTCATTTAAACACCCGCTTGAATCCGTTGAATCAAGCGTGTGGACGAATAACCCTCTAAAAATGGAATCACTTGAACATGACCACCTGCTTGCATGACTTCTTCAGCCCCGACAATGGTCTCCACACTGTAATCCCCACCTTTCACCAACACATCAGGCATCAAGGCTGTAATAAGGTTCAAAGGTGTATCTTCTGAAAATGCCACCACCATATCCACACTTTTTAAAGCCCACAGCATACATGCCCTATCTTGCAAAGGGTTGAGTGGGCGCGAAGGTCCTTTCAAGCGTTGAATGGAAGCATCATCATTCAAGCCCAAGAGCAAAACATCACCTAAATTTTTAGCATCTTGTAAATAGGTGATATGCCCTGGATGCAACAAATCAAAGCAGCCATTGGTAAATACAACGCGCAGACCTTCTTCTTTCCATATATTTCGTTGTTTGCAAGCCTTGCTAAGGCTCCATAATGCTTTCATTCATACCCCATGCTGCTTAAAATCCATGCAATCAAACCACATATGGCGATGAGTACAACATACCATTTTATATTTTTTTTATTTTCTCTACGGTTCCAATGATGTGAATCCGATTTCGAAGTATCGTTGCCTAAGTCATCGCGATTTGACACATACGCCCCCTCCATTGACACTACTCATGATACATGTTTTAGCGGCTATATACCAAACATACGGTGATCTATCATAGCACATAAGATATGTAAGCAAGTAATGTGCATTTCTTGCACCCTTGCCGTGGAGGCACAATCAATATGAATGGATGTGGACAATGTTTTAAATTTTATCATCGCCCCCCCATCATGCCCCGTCAACGCAATGGTTTTCATGCCCAAGTTTGAAGCTGTTTGCATGGCTTTTAATACATTTTGAGAATTTCCACTGGTCGAAATACCCAATAACAGATCACCCTTGCGTCCCAAGGCTTCGGTTTGTCTTGAAAATACCGAATTAAACTCAAAATCATTGGCAATACTGGTCATCACAGAAGCATCATTGACCAAAGCAATGGCTGCCAATGCAGGACGATTGACTTCAAAACGATTGACCAACTCCGCCACAAAGTGCATCGCATCCGAAGCGGAACCGCCATTACCACATGCCAAAATTTTACCGCCCGATTGCAAGCAATGAATCATCTGTTCTGCCGCTTGCATCAACGGGCGTTGTAAACTTTCCAAACAGGTTTGGCGCAAGTCAATGCCTGCTTGCATTTGTTCAACAATTAACTCACGCATAGGTAATCCCTCTTTTTTATCAACGAAATGCATCTTTGATATGTTCAATGCTTGCCCAAGGCTTTGAAAACTTGGCAGGCGAAACCATGATTAAATCAAAACGACATGGCAACACACTTGCCTTGGGGTGTTTCGACAACCATGCCATAGCAGCCGAGCGTAAACGCGCGCATTTATCATGGCTCATGGCTTGCAAACTGGATGCAGGTTCTCGATGTGCTTTGACTTCTACAAATGCCACGATGTCATCTTTTTGTGCCACAATATCAAGTTCACCACGACCACCACGAACATTTCGCGCCAAAATATCATAGCCTTGATTTTGCAAAAAAGTGACCGCCTGATCTTCCCCCGCACGTCCTTTTTCAGTGCTCAAAGGATCACTCTCAAGACTTGGCATCCATCATCAATTGGTACACATGAGAGCGTTTGACATCCAAGTTCTGCGCCACCGTTTTTGCCAAAGAAGATGGTGAAAGTTGCCCATCATCCATCTTTTTCAGGGTTTGAAGAATCATGTCATCGCTCACTTCTTCCACATGCAGTGGTGCGCCCACCATGACTACAATTTCACCACGCGGCGCTTGGGCTTCAAAGTGTTCGATGACCGTAGCCGCAGTGCCTGATACAAATGACTCATATAGTTTGGTCAATTCACGCCCCACCACCACTTCTTTTGAGCCAATCAACGCAGATAAATCTTTGAGCGTTTTCAGCAAGCGTCTGGGTGATTCCAAAAATACACAGCTATGCGACATATCCGCGATTTGTTGCATTTGTTGCACCCGCGCCCCACCACTACGCGCCAAAAACCCCATATAAGTGAATTGATCCGTGGCTAAACCTGAAGCACATAGTGCGACAATTGGACTACAAGCACCTGGAATCGGCACCACATCAAAACCCTTTTGACGCAAATGCCGCACCAGACGATAACCAGGATCATTGATTAACGGTGTGCCAGCATCCGAAATTAACGCCCCTGATTCACCTTGCTGCAACCGCAGTAAAATTTTTTCAGCGATATGTGCTTCATTGTGTTCATGACAGGCAAATGTGGGTGTGCCAATATCATAATGATCCAGTAACCGACGGCTGGTACGTGTATCTTCAGCCGCAATCCAATCTACTTTTTGGAGTGTTTCGACGGCGCGATAGCTCATATCTGAGAGATTACCAATCGGTGTGGCGACAATGAACAGTTTGCCACGTGCTTGTGTGTAGTTATCTTGCGAATCCATGAAACGAACGTATCCCATTCTAACATTGGTGTCACTTATTCTAATCGCCAGCTTAACGGCATGTGGTTCTCATAAAGCACCCAATATCAGCACCATCACACCCCATCAGCCCAAAGTTATACCACAAGAAACGCCCAAACCCATGCCAGTCAAACCTGCCGATGGTATGCAGAAGATCAAGACCTTACTGTTGCAGGGACAACAAGAAGGACAACTAACGTCTGCCATCCAAGGCTTGCAACAACTGGCCAATCATGCCCCTTCACCCATCAAGGAAGAAGCTGCTTTTCGCCGTGTGCAATTGCTACTTCAACACCAGCAAGCCCATGCAGATATTGAAGCACAATATGTTTTATTGACCTATCCCAACCATGCTTTGGTTGCCAACACCCACCTTTGGATTGCCCAATGGTGGCAAGTCCAAGAACCCATCATTCAACCTGATAGGGAAGCTGCGCAAATTTTTACGCGTCCAGATAGTATCTATGCCAACCATGTCTTGGATGCACTAAGTGCTGCATTACGCACACCCAATGTCAGCGATGATGTTATCCAGCGCAGTGTTGCATTAAGCAACCAAGTCATCACCCGAGCCAGTGTGGAACATAGTATGCCTTGGTATTTTGCCGCAGCCCATGCCGATGTCACACACCGTGATTATTGGTTACAACTGGCAACCCAAGATCTCAGTGTCAACGCGCTTCAAATGTGGCAACAACAGCATGTTATTTCACCTGAACACGATGCCGAAGTTTATTTGCAAGTTGCACGTCAAGCCATGATGTCGGGCGATATGAATGGCTTACAACAATTGCTTGCTATGTTACAAATTCAAGCCCCAGACTTAGCCCTCACCACCAAAATATCCACATGGTTATATGGTGCAGTTCAGCCGATGCATCTGGGGGTGATGTTGCCGTTAACGGGGCGTTATGCACGTTTTGGTCAACAAGCACTCAATGGCATTCGTTTGGCAGCCCAAACAGCAGGGCATCACATCACCTTATCCATTCAAGACACTGCAAAGGTTGAAATAGAAGCGGCCTATCAAGCACTCCAAGTTGCAGGTGTCGATGCTATTTTGGGACCATTGCTAAGTAAAAACACCGAAATACTGACCCCCCTGCTCAATCCCAACATACCCGTCATGGCTTTAAGTATGAATCAAGATATTGCAAACCTTTCCCCCGCCTTGTTTATCCATAACCTTTCACCTGAAACTCAAGGCAAGTTCATGGCTTCCTATGCTTTTTCTCAAGGCTTACGACGTATGGCTGTGATTCAAAGCTCCAACCGCAATTCTGAACGTGAAGCCATGTCATTTATTAGCAGCTTTGCCAGCCTTGGTGGTGATATTGCCGATGAAATTAGTTTGGATGAAAGCAAGGGCATTGATCACCGTTCCATGCTGCAAGACTTGCGCGAAAACAGTGATGATAAAGCATTGCTCCAACAACTCATCGAACAACGCGCACTTTTCATTGCTGAACAACGTCTTGATATTCATTTGCCACCCAATTTGGATGGCTTATACCTTGCCATCAATGGTAAACAGGTTTCAGAACTTGCTGGACAATTGGCATATGTCGATATTCGTAAGGTTCCATTGTTGGGAAGCAGTCGCTGGATGGATGGACACATCCTTGATGATCGTGGTCGCAATCTTTCCACCGCCCGCTTTATCCAAGATACCCCGAACCCAAACAACTCAGAGTTACGCAATCATTTTCATGAAGTTTGGGGGCAAGGTGAGCCTTCTAAATTACTTGCCATTGCCTATGATTCAACCCAAATTATCAGTTTGTTGGGCGGCCGCTTGGGGCTAAAGGGGGATGACATGATTCAAGCTTTACACACAGCTGAGGGCTTTCCCAGTGAAACAGGGCATGTCCATTTCAATGCACAAGGCATGGGAGAGAAAACTTTCTCACTCTACCGGATTCAACAACATGCCATTGTCCCAGCTCAGTAACCACCCATGAAATCATATTTTGAAACCATACCTGAACACCATTATCCTTGGTATTTATTGGCAATTTGGGCAATTTTGACTCTACCTTCGCTGGGGCTTGCGCCGTTATTTGATTATGATGAAACCATCTATGCACAAACGGCTGTCGATATGATGCGTTTGGGTGAATGGATTGTACCGACTGCCAATGGTCAGCAGTTTTTTGAAAAACCACCCTTCACCTACTATATGATGGATGTCTGTTTCCAACTATTGGGGCAGAATGCTTTTGCTGCACGTTTACCTTCGGCACTGTTTACATTGATGACAGCATTTTTGCTCTTTCGCTTTGGGCGTGATGTGGTTTCCGCACGATTTGGTATCACAACCGCCTTAGTTTTCTTATCCATGTTGGAAGTTGCTGTGCTTGCCCATGCAGCCATTTTAGATGCGATTCTCAATTTCTTTATCGTCTCATGTTTGCTGAACTATGTGCGCTGGATTCAGACTGGTGAGAAAAAATACGCATTTTGGTGCGCTGCCATGATGGGTGTTGGCGTGAGCATCAAAGGCCCTGTGGGCATGGTTGTTCCCGTATTGATTATACTGGCTGACCGCATATTAGCGGGTGATCTTAAACGCACCTTAGCATCCATTCCTTGGTTGCCTGCCTTGCTGCTTTTCATATTCACAGCATCGCCTTGGTACGCCATGATATTTTTTGAACATGGTGCTGGTTTTCTTTATGAATTTATCATGGTACAAAACATTGGTCGCGCCCTTCACCCCATGCAAGGGCATGGTGGTGGTTGGCATTATTATTTGGTGGTATTTTCAATATCGGTCTTGCCATGGTTGGCTTGGATGCCCTATGTATTCAAATCTTGGCAACGAACATCACAAGAAACCCTACCCCATTTGATACGTTTAAGTTTGTTGTGGTTGTTGATTGTTTTACTGCTCTTCACCTTCGCACAAACCAAACTCCCCCACTATATTTCTTGTGTTTACCCTGCCGTGGCTTTGGCAATTGTAGCCGCTTGGTGGCAGGCACCTTATCCAATCAGCAGCACTCAAATGATTCAACGTTTCTCTGCCATCATCTTACTACCCATTGCCTTGGTTCTGATGGGTTTCCAAAGCTTGTACCCGATGATTAAAGAACATGTCCATCATCCACGCGCTGTGGCTGTACTTAACCAAGGCATCGAACCCAATATGGGCATCACCATTGCGGGCATATTGCTATTGGCGGTGTGTGTCTGGCTTTGGTTCAATCAACACCCGCTGTCGTTGTTAAAAAAGTTCATGGTCGCAGGTTTTGTCTTACAATCAGCATTACTGATTCCTTTGGGAACATTTGCAGGAAAATTAGCGCAAGCTCCGCAAAGTCATATCGCGCAACGCTTGCAACAACTTCCAGCATCGATGCCAATTTATAGTTTCAACCTTAATTTTCCATCCATGTCATTTCGTTCGCAACGTAATTATCACATCATTTCTGATGCCCAAGCCCAAAAGTTATTGGAAGATGGTGGTGATTACGCCATTATCATGCGCAGTGAATCACAAGTGTTGTTACCCAAGCTTCAAGCCTTAACACCTGCCATAGATCAAGGTGGTTTTGTGCTTTATATCCATAAAGGTGATGGTGGTAAGAAATAAGTATGCAATTATCTGTCATTATTCCAGCTTACAATGAAGAAGAGCGTCTGCCCAATACCTTACATCAGGCTTATGCTTGGTTGCAAAAAAATCACGCGGATCATTTTGAAATTATCGTGGTGGATGATGGCAGCAGTGACCATACCTGCCATCATGTTCAAAATATGATGCAAGACATGCCTAAATTACGTCTGATTCAACAAGTCGAAAACCAAGGTAAAGGCGCAGCTGTGCGTCGTGGCATGTTGGCAGCGCAAGCCGATGTGCATCTATTTATGGATGCCGATCATTCCACCCATATTCGAGAAGTGGCGAAAGTATTTCAAATATTGGATAGACAACGTGATGTCGATGTGGTCATTGCCTCTCGCCAGCATCCAGATTCGGATATTTCGGAACACCAATCGTGGTTGCGGGAACACATGGGGAAAACATTCAACCTTTTGATGCGCCTAAGCACAGGCATTGACATGCCCGACACCCAATGTGGCTTCAAAGCCATGCGCAAACAAGCTTCAGATGCTATATTTTCACGACAAAAACTCGATGGGTTTAGTTTTGATGTGGAAATATTATTTTTAGCCCAACAACTTGGCTACAACACTGCGGAAATACCTGTGCAGTGGGTCAATGAACCGAACTCCAAAGTTCGCATGCTTATTGACCCACTTAAAATGTTTGCGGATATTTTACGCATTCGACGTTTGCATCGGCATAGTGGCTCCCCGTTTTCGGATCGTTAATTTTCCATCATAAGGTTTAAACCACCAGCTTTTAGCTGGTCAGCTTTAGCTATGATAAAGTATGTGTAATTCAGGAGGTATTATGGATTACAGGTACCGTAGTTATACAGTTTATCGGCTCTCCTGAATTCAGGGAACCTGATAAACATCCAGCCGGTGATTATGGTGGACGATTAGAGGATTATTAACGCATGGAAAGGGCGGCTTCTTATGAGGTCGCCTTTTTTATGTATGGTATGCCCTATCCAGCAAGCTAAAAAGGGCTTACAAACGATTGTAACACTTGGTAAGGGGAAGGTATGAACACACTGGCGGTAGCATTTAGCAAAGAGGCACAAAGCGACAGCTTCAAGGCAACACTTTACACGCTGGAACGCGACAGTAAGGCGATCCATAAAGTGGCTATGACTTACCAAAATGCCACCACAGAAGAGCAGGCGAAGATGGCGAAACATTGTTTACATACCTTGGTGAAGCCTAAAATTGAAAAAACAGCACAACCCCATGCCATGCAGGAAAGTAAAACAGCCCACACATGCTCCCCTATGTGTGGCGCACATGCTAGACAGACAGGAAAACCATGCAGCCAGCCATGAGAGGTTCAAAGCGTTGCAGGTTACACGGCGGAAAATCCACAGGGCGACCCGTAAAGGATGGATTGAGGGCAAAGGCATATAAGTTGCACAAGATGAACCTGCACCGATTGGCTGGGTTGATTGAATCGGCGGATATGCCATAGCGTGACCAGTGAGCTTATGCCTTGATAAGGATGGTTTTTTTGTGAGTGTTTAAAAATATTGTTTCTTGTATTTGTTATAGATATATTTAAGCCCATGAAAATCACTTACGATAACAGAAAGAACCGCGCAAACATCGAGTAACGTGGGCTTTCTTTTGATTTGGTTCAGTCGTTTGATATGAATACTGCGCTAATTTGGCTGGATGAACGCAAAGACTACGGCGAGCAGCGTTATTGCGCCCTTGGGTTGATTGGCTCGCGTGTTTATCCGCCGCACCGTAAAACCTCGTCCTTCAGGTCGGGGATATAAGGTGCAGCCTTAGTATGCTGGCGTATTTTGTTGTTCGATATATTTCTTAACAATCTCAATGGGGCATCACTTGATTTAACCATAGACCAAAGTATCATTAAGCTATGATCATTCGCAAGGGATTCAAATACAGACTTGAACCAAGCGCAGCACAACGTGCTGATATGGTCATGTTTGCAGGTCATAATCGTGCAGTTTGGAACAAAGATCTTGCACTTACAAAAGATAGGCTAGAGCGTAAAATTCCTATCAGTTGGTATCACGAATTAAACTGGAATATGACCAACTTTTGGAAAAAGTCCGATGAAATGAATTGGCTAAACGATGCGCCAAGCCAATGTTTGCAACAAACGCTTAAGCAGTTTGACCGTGCTATGCGTGATTGTTTCGATAAAAACCAACCGAACAAGCGCATGCCACGCTTTAAGAAAAAAGGCGTTAAAGATTCCTTTCTTTTCCCACAAGGAATCTCGTTTGAAGGCAACCGCATAAAACTACCCAAACTTGGTTGGGTGAAGTTTCGCAAGTCGCGTGATTTAGAGGAAAAGCTGAAATCAGCGACCGTTTCACGAAACGGAAAGCACTGGTTTGTTTCCATTCTTTGTGAAATCGAAGTTGCTGAACCTGTTCATACCTCAAATACTGCCGTTGGTATTGATAGAGGCGTTGCCATCATGGCAGCGTGTTCCGATGGTCGGGAATATATCGGTGCAAAGGCTTTCAAGAAACATGAAAAGAAATTGGCAAGGGCAGGGCGTTTGCTTGCTCGCAAGGTGAAATTCTCAAACAACTGGCAGAAACAAAAGGAGAAAGTACAAAACATTCATTCAAAGATTGCCAACATACGCAAAGATGCGCTGCATAAAGCGTCCACTGACATCAGCAAGAACCACGCAATGATTGTCATGGAAAAGCTTGGTGTATCACGCATGTCCAAATCTGCGAAAGGAAATAGTGAGAAACACGGTTCCAATGTCAAAGCCAAGTCAGGCTTAAACAAATCCATCCTTGATGCAGGATGGGCGATGTTTGCCGCCATGCTTGAATACAAACAAGCTTGGCTCCGCGGTATGGTTGAATATGTACCTGCCGCATACACTTCCCAACGGTGCAGCGAGTGTGGGCATACCGTCAAGGCAAACCGACTTTCTCAATCCAAGTTTCAATGTGTGCAATGCAATCATGCCGAAAATGCAGATTTCAATGCAGCCAAGAATATTTTAGCGGCAGGACATGCCGTGTTAGCTTGTGGAGTGGGTGCAGTAGTAACCACGATGAAGCAAGAACCTCTTGCGGTTTAATCACCCAAGGAATCCTCGTCCTTTAGGTCGGGGAGGATGTCAATTCTTAGCCTTTACGCCGCACCATGATGCGCTACATCTGATTAGTTTTCGAAAAGCCAATAAAAGAGAGGTGAAAAGATATGCCCAACAAACCTGAAATCATCATGCCTACGGATAAAGAAGACAAGGCTATCAACGCCGATATTGAGGCTGACCCTGATGCCTTTGAATTTACGGATGATATGGTGGCACAATCAACATCGCTGGAAGCGTCCAGTCTTCCCGAATCATTTAAAAGGGCGGTACTTGGTCGCCCTATTTCTTCCAACCCAAAAAAACCAACCAACATCCGACTACCGAGCAATGTGATTGATTTTTTCAAGGCTTGCAGTGAAGACGGGAAAGGTTGGCAAACTCGCCTAAGCAGTGTCCTTGAGGATTATGTTAAAACACATAAGACGAGATAATCGTATCGCTGGAATGACGACCATGCCATGGCTAAGGCGTGAAAATATCATTCACATGGGAAAGCGTGCTAATAATACCCAATGCTGCTTCAAATAACTTTTGCATGATCTCGAAATCCTAATCCCTATGAAATGTCAAAATTATAATCGCTACCCACTCAAAATTCAAAAGACCTGATAAAAATAACAGTTTCTTGTTTTTCGTTAGTATCAACAGGAAAACGAGCCTAGTGAGCCCACCAATTTTAACACACTCAAAACAACCGCTTAATCAACCAACACAGATGAGGCGGTTGTTTTCAATTTACGGCAAAGATGCAAACAAGTATGACCATACTGACGTGTTTCCACATCCCAACCCTTCACCCATAAAACATCAACCTGGCTGGATTCTTCCAGTATCAACAAAGATGTTTTAATTCCCTGCTGCTCCAGCCATAAAAAAATCTTCTCTGTAAAGCCTTTGCCATAAGGAGGATCAGCAAAAATAAAATCAAACGTTTGCCCTTGGCAAACACCAAGAACTTGAGGTAGTTCGCCATGTTGAATCTTCCAGTGTTTTGAAAGTTCAAACTGCAATAATACTTTGTCCAAATATCGGCAAACTTTGCCATCTGATTCCACAGAAATAATATGTTCAGCGCCGCGAGACAATGCTTCTACCGCCATCATCCCAGATCCCGAAAATAAATCCAACCCACGTTGACCTTGTATATTTCCCATCATATTAAACAAAGCTTCCCGCACCCGAGAAGGTGTGGGGCGAACCCCATCAATATTCGGCACTTTTATTTTACGCCCACGAAATTCGCCACCTGTTACACGCATCAATCAGAAAAAATCACCATTTACGATCAAATGATGCCAATAATTTTTCGAATGCTTCGCTTGCATCATCGATACCCGTTAAAAACACACATTGGTAACCAATATCAACCAATTCTTGCTGCTGTGTTTCAGGCCATACCAACGATACATTCCAACTCCCAGCCACATGATCTGCCCATGCTTTGGCTTGATCGATGGGTGCATTGGGTAAAATCACGCCAAAACGACCATCACCCATATCTGCAATCACATCAAAACTACGGCACTGCTTGTGTAAAGCCTGACCCGATAAACGCGCCGCACTTTCTGCAAACCATTCCGCATGTGCGCGCACCAAATCTACATAATTACCAATACCAAATACGACCACACTTAAATCATATCCTGAGGCTTTGCAGCGAGCAGATTCTTGAATCAAACGTTCACGAAAATAACGGGGCGTAGACAGGTCTGTCACAGGATTTCGATAAAAATAATTGGCCAAACGCTCACTACGCATCAGCGCCGTATTCACACGTGCAATCAACTGGGGGGGGGTCACAGGCTTGGTAATGTAGTCATCCACACCCAAGGTCAAGCCTTTGATTTGGTCGTCCAGCTCATCCAATACACTCAAGAAAACAAACGGCGTTAAATTATAACTTTTATCGCTGCGAACTGCCCGATAAAGCCCCCAACCATCCATATTGGGCATCATAATATCGGTCAAAATCAAATCGACATGACGCGCTTTTAAAACATTGAGTGCATCAGCACCATCTTCCGCTTCCAAAACCCGAAAACCACCTTGCTGTAAAAAGTGACTGGTAATATCTCGACTGGTGCTTGAATCTTCAACAACAAGTACTGTTTTCATCTCACTTACTCCTTCACAGGACCGACTTGAACCATATTCCAATCATTCGGCTGCAAATATTTTTTTGCCATTTTTTTAATGTCAGCAACGGTGACCGAATCCACTTGTTCCGTCCAGCCCTGCAAGTAGTTCAACGGCATTTGATAAAAACCAATCATCGCCATCAAGCCAACCCGTTCTCGGTTCGAATCCATACGTTGTGCAAAACCACCCGTAAGGTTGTCTTTTGTGGCTTGTAAACGCTTGGGATCAATGTCTCCAGCTACCATCGACTTCATCACATCACGCACAACCGTTGCCGCTTTATCCGCTTGCGATGCCCGTGTTTGCAAAGTAATCACAAAAGGCCCTTGCCCTGCTAATGGAATAAAATAGGAATATACACCGTAAACCAAGCCACGTTTTTCACGCACTTCTTCCATCAATTTAGAGCCAAAGCCACCACCACCCAAATAATGATTCATGACAAACAGTGGAAAGAAATGCTTATCACTGCGGGCAATACCAATGCGTGAAAATTGCACCAAAGCTTGTGAGGTCGGCAAAGCCACGTATGTTGTTTGTACTTTTTCAGCATGGATTGGAGAAACGAATAAAGCAGCATGTTTTGGCTTACCTTTCCAAGTCGATAAGCGTTGATTCAACATGGGTAACAGCTCATTCATCCGAATATCACCACTGACTGCCAACACTGAACCCAGTGGTTTTATTTGATGTTGGTACAAGCTTTTCAAATCTTTCAAACGAATGTTTTTTAAACTTTTCGCCGTTCCACTGGTCATATGCCCATAACCCGACTGACCATAAAGTAAGGATGCCGTGGCTTGAGCTGCCAACACATTCGGTGACTCTTGTGATTTAACTGCCGAAGCAATGCTATCTTCTTGCAACTGGTGAAAACGTTTTTTATCCCACCCCGGTTGTAACAAGGCTTCACTGAGCGCATCCAAACCTTCAGGCAACGATGCCCTCACCACGGTCAATGAAATATTTAAGGTATCACGCGATGCCCCAACACCCAAATGTAAGGCCTCAAAGTCCAACCAATCTGCCCATGCTTTTTGATCATGTTTAGCAGTATGATCACTTAACATCGCAGCCAGCATGGTAGCGCTTCCTGCTTTATGTTTCGCATCAAAGCGGCTGCCAGCAGGCAGCGTTAACTGCATGGCAACCATCGGTACATTGTGCGCTTCAATCAGCAACACGCGCAAGCCATTATTCAATGTGGCTGTTTGAATCATAGGTACAGCCTGAGCTGTTTGTATCGTTAAAGCCATGCAAACCAATACTATCAAACGCATCATGATTTCACCTCAGATTTAGGTATAAGTACGCCTGTGGTGGCTCTTTCAGGGCGTAAGAATTGTTTAGCCACTTGTTGCACATCACTGGCTGTCACCGCTTGAATCGCTTTTAACCAATCATCGATATGCTTGGCTCCAATGCCGACTGTTTCCAAACGTCCCATCAGTTTCGCACGCAAGTACAATGAATCTTGAGCAAACACTTGGCTTGCTACCATGTTACGTTTCGCCGTTTGCAATTGGTGTTTTGTCACTGGTTTTTCACCGATTTGATTGAGCACGACCCAAAGTGCTGCCTCAAAATCAGCCGTGGATTGTTTCACACCCAACATGCCATAGGCATACCATAAATCCAAACCCATGCCAAAAGGATCATAGCCTGCACTCACAGAAAAAGCCTTGCGTTGATCATCCACCAAGCGTTGTTGCAATAATGCTGAACGTCCGCCTGATAAAATATAAGTAGCGACTGCCAATGCCGCAGCCTGTTTGTCATTTTTACCGGGTTCCCAAACAGGCACAGGCAAAGTGATTGCCACAATCGGAGCTTTGGCGGGTAAGTTTACATTCACACGCTTCGCACCCAAGGGTTCAGGTTCTTTAGGATTGAATCGAGGTGGAATTTTTACATCAGGCATGGCACCAAAAGTTTTTGCAACGATGGCTTTGACATGTTTAAAATCGACATCGCCAACCACCACCACGGTGACATTCCGCGCCACATAATGTTTCTTGTAAAAAGCGCGGACATCCTCAATATTCAAACGTTTCAAATCTTGCATCCAACCAATCACAGGATTGCGATAGGGGTGCAGGCGCAAGGCTGCTGCGGATAACTCTTCAAACATGTGTGAATTCGGATCATCATCGGTACGCATACGCCGCTCTTCCATAATCACGCGAATTTCTTTGGAGAATTCTTTTTGTCCCAAGCTTAAATGAGCAAAACGTTCGGCTTCCATGCCCAATACCTGATCCACTTTTGCTGCTGGCACTGTTTCAAAATACGCTGTAAAGTCATGACTGGTAAAGGCATTGTCATTGCCACCCATCGCCGCAATCGTTTTGGAGTATTGCCCAGGTTTTAACGCATCAGAGCCTTTAAACATCATGTGTTCAAACACATGTGCTAAACCTGTTTTACCAGGCACTTCATCACGCCCACCGACTTTTAACCACACTTGTACCATGGCAACGGGTGCTGAATGATCTTCTTCCACCACCAAGCGCGCACCATTATCAAAATTAGCTTCTTGAATATTCGCAGCTTGTGCCACGTTCATCCAACATAATAATACAAAACACCATCCAATCAATTTCATCATACTTTCAATCTCCAATACATAATCGCTTGTTCTGCATCACGGCTTGCTTCAAAAGGCAAGGCTGCCCCATCGATTTCCCACAGAATATCCAGACTTTCATGACGTTTTAAATGTAACAGTGATCTTATCACCTCATCATCACACCCTTCTTTCCAACGCAAACCCACCAATTCATCGTTTTTAAAACCAAAACGTTGCACAATACTATCTTTCACAGCCATCACCATGCCAGCCTTGCTCCATTCCAACATCATATCGACATCATCAGGGCAAGCATATTGTTCAAACGTTTCCAATTGACTGCTACAAAGTGCCACCAAAATATCTGTTGCTGTCACCAGACCTGAAACCACACCTTGATGATCCTCCATAACCATTTTACTGATATTATGTGCTTTCATCACACCCCAAACTTGTCCCAAGTTTGAGCGGTCAGACGAAGTAATGGTTGGGGTATGCATATAGTCAGCCACAGATGCTGCAGGGCGACCTGCCAAGACCCAACGCAACACATCTGATTCACTCAACATACCTTCAGCCTTGCCTTCTTTATCACAGACAATCAAACAACTCAAAGGTGTCAGAAGCCACATCTCCAACACATCAGAAAGCAGCATATTTGCTTGCGTCGTTTTAGGAGATACCACCATCATTTGCTGAACGGGTTGGAAAAATCCCAATAGACTACTTGGTAAACTTGCGATGGCTTCCTGAGCATCCATATGATGCACAAAGCCACCTTGATCATCCGTCATGACCAATGATTTCATGCGGAACTGACTAAAAAGTCTTGCAATATGTAAGCCATTGTTCGATTGAACCATCGAAACTATAGCCGTTTCCATGATATCACGTGCCGCCATTTTATGTATATCATGCCCCGATGCCGCTTGTTCCAAAAGCTGGCGCATCAATAGAATACCCACCACCTTACCTTCATCCAGCACAGCCCGCACATGTTTTCCACCATCATGAAAGGCAATGTGTAAAGGGGTAAGGGTTGTAACGGTGTTGGCATCCATGGTCTGTTTCCTCGAAGTTGCGTACATAAAGATGTTGCGTAAGCTCCGCATCCTTTGATGAAATTGCAAATCTTGGAGCTTACTCTCTTATGTCCCCATCCCATCCAACTATCGTTCGCGCCTTACTGAGTGTATCGAACAAAACTGGCATCGTCGATTTTGCTCGCGCTTTAAGCGAACGTGGCGTTGATCTTTTATCCACAGGCGGCACTGCCAAACTCATACGAAAAGCTGGCATTCCTGTGCGAGATGTCTCTGATTACACAGGCTTCCCCGAAATGATGGACGGTCGTGTCAAAACCTTAAATCCCAAAGTACACGGTGGTATTTTAGCCCGTCGTGACAATGAGGGCGATCTAGCATCCATGGCTGAACATGGCATTGACCGTATTGATTTGGTTTGTGTGAACCTTTATCCCTTTCGCGAAGCAGTCGCCAAAGATGGCTGTACGGTTGAAGATGCCATTGAGAATATTGATATTGGCGGTCCTTGTATGGTGCGTGCATCCGCCAAAAACCATCAGTTTGTCACCATTGTGGTTGACCCTAACGATTATACGGATGTGTTAAAAAGCATGGATGATAACAGCCTGAACAAAGGTAAACGCCGTGCTTTGGCCGTCAAAGCCTTTGCCCATACTGCCGCTTATGATGGCGCGATTGCCAATCATTTCTCCGCATTGAACGAAGATGGTAGCAAACGCGCTTTTCCTGATATTTTCACCCGCCAATTTATCAAAACACCGGATGTGTTGCGTTACGGTGAAAACCCACATCAAGCAGGGGCTTTTTATGCCGACCCTGAAGATGATGGCATGTCCATTGCCGATTGCCCCATTTTGCAAGGTAAAGCCATTTCATACAATAATATCGCCGATGCCGATGCCGCCTTTGCCTTGGTGCGTGATTTAACGGATGAGGCGGTGGTGATTGTTAAACATGCCAACCCTTGCGGTGTCGCCATGGGGCATGGCAATCAAGCGGATATTTATGAACGTGCGCGTGCTGCAGATTCAGTCTCCGCCTTTGGCGGTATTGCAGCATTCAATCGCCCGCTTGAAGAAGCAACAGCAAAGTTGATTGCTGAAACCTTTATGGAAGTGGTGATTGCACCTGGTTTTACAGATGAAGCACGCGCAGTATTGAAAGAACGTAAAAACTTACGCTTGATGCTTGCGCCATCAGCCATTCCTGTATCGGGTGGTTTGGAATTCAAACGTGTCAATGGTGGTTTATTGGTGCAGGAGCGTGATGCTCATGTGTTAGTGCGTGAAGCTTGCCACGTCGTCAGTGAACGCTCACCGACCGAACAAGAATGGACGGATATGTTGTTTGCTTGGGCAGTTGCCAAACATGTAAAATCCAATGCCATTGTGTTTGCCAAAGAAGGCACAACATTGGGTGTGGGTGCAGGGCAAATGAACCGTGTCAACTCCACACGCATTGCTGCCCATCATGGTGGTGATGCTACCCAAGGTTCAGCGGTGGCTTCGGATGCGTTTTTTCCATTCCGTGATGGTGTGGATGCTTTGGCTGATGCAGGTGCAACCGCAGTAATTCAACCAGGGGGGTCGATTCGTGATGATGAAGTGATTGCGGCTGCCAATGAAAAAGGTATTGCCATGATTTTTACAGGTATTCGTCACTTTAAGCACTAAGACGATGTTTACAGCCATGCCCGAAGTCTTTTTCGGGCATTGACTGTTTTTTTATATAAAACTACCGTCATCCTATGCTTCCACCTGCTCGTCATTCCAGAGTGCTTGTATCTGGAATCTTCTTGATCAAAGACCCTCGATACACGCATTCGAGGGTGACGTTAGGGGTATTCAGGAGATGACGGAAACTGTTAAAAACTCCAAGAAAGCCCCGCAGTAGCGCGGAAAATAGTCACCGTGATGTTGGGTACAACACCACCTGTTGCAGGATCGACACTGGTACTTGGACGGAAGCGATAATCGCTAGACCCCATCACAATAAAGTCAAAATTATCCTTGATTTGAAAGCCAAGACCTATATTTGCATGCAAATTATATCCCTTAAAAGAGCTTGTCCAAGAAGTATTGGGATAATTAGAATTGGTGACATAATAATACAATGGGATGCCTGCTTTGATACCGCCAAGAAAGCGAATGCCTTGGGCATCACTAAAAAATGAATCATAATTTAAGCCAATTTCTGCCAACAATGTTGTGGAATCTTCAAATACTGCCCCTGGTTGACGCGCTAGGTAACCACCGCCAGCAGTCAATTGTTGAACCGATCCATTCGCATTCGGCGCAAATGATAAGACATTCCCCGCAGCATTGGTGGTGGCTGTGCCTTGTGTGCCTTGTGGATAGATAAAACCTGAACGAGAAAAACTCATGCGATTCAAATTTAAACCTGAAACCAATTGCAAACCATCAAAATAATGATCCAATACTTCCCAAGCAGCACTTAATTCCAAATCGGTCAGCATCACTTTACGTTGGTTGGTTTGTACCGTACCATAATTACCAAAAGTCCATGCTTCTTGAACCTGTCCCGCAGATAAGGTGGAAATAGTCGTAATATAAAAACCAAAATGATCATCCACAGCAGTATAACCACTGGATCGCTGGGTTAGATTGGTCATACTTTTTCCTAAAGCTTTAATACCACTCCCCGTATCTTCACTATACTGCACGCTTTCCATACCCAAAGTAAACAGTGTTAAATTTTGATTTTCCTGTGCGGAAGCCACCCCCATCACACCAAAAAAAGCCATCGCCATACCTATTTTTTTAATCATATCCACTCTCCTTAAAGTATTCGTAACTACGACAGGATCCTAGGTCATTTCAGAGTTTCACGGAAGTCATTCCAGAGTGCTTGTGTCTGGAATCTAAGACCCTCGATACAAACACTCGAGGGTGACGTGCATCGAGGGTGAGGGTATTTAGATTCCATCAAGCTTTGTTTTAAAAATCAATATTTAATGCCGCACTCACGCGTGCTTCACGAGGAAATGATTGACCTTGGTATTGCGCCTTTTTCGTACTCATCGCACCACCAATATCCAAACGTGCCGCCCATAAGTTGATCCCCAAACCTGCGGTATATACAGTGCCAATATCATTTTGTGCCATGTTTTTATAAGCACCTGCACGTAATGCAACAATATGGAAGACATCCCACTCCAGCCCTGCATTGATGTACTGCGTATCATAATTGTTTAATGCTGATTGGTTTTTGGTTAAATCCGCATCCAATTCTATTGTCACCGTATTCCAAGGCATATAAGACACACCCAATTTAGCCTGAGGCTTCATTTCATACACATAACCCGAAGAATGTTTGAATTTAGGGCTATTCAAATTTCGCAAGACAAGTCCTGCTTGAAACTTGGGCATGCGGTACATCGCACCCATATCAATACCAAAACCAGATTTGGTTTCTTTAAACTGACTGAATGAAAAATTATTAGAGTTTTGATTGAAAACACCCGTATAACCATCAATCACTTGTGCTTGTATGTATTTTAAACTACCACCAATCGAAAAATTGGGGGTAATCGCATAACCATACGACAGTGGAACCTCTGTCACGATCGCGCCTTGGTAACGAATCGTTGAGTTATTATTGCTTAAAGATCCCGTTGTGTTCGCGACTGTATTTAAAGCCTGAGCAATGATCCCTTGTTGACCTTGTGCCGCAGGTGTAGCCGCAAGCTGTGTACCCACTTGGTTAATGGTTGCTTGCGTATAACCTAGCCCCACCAGTTGTGTCTGTTGGGCCGCCGTGAAGTAGGTTGTAGGAGGAGCGGCAGCAAAGCCCGCAACCGCTTGTTGAACACCTGCTACACCCGTTACGCCTGCTGCTAAACCTAAATTTTGGGTATCAATCTTAGCTGATACGCCAATTTCTCCCAAAACTTGTACACCCAAACCAAAGTTTTTAATACGCACACCACCCATACCATTGGCAAGAATGCGTAGCCCCGTTCCAGGTGCATTCAAACCGTCAAGTTTGTTAATCAGGGTTAAAGAATCGAGCAATGTTTGCCCTGCCAAGTTGCCTCCCACATTGTTATTGATGGCAGTGGAAACAGCATTGTAATTGATTTTCCCTATCGTATCCACAAGACCTGCCAAGTTCCCTTGCAAAGATACACCAGCGCCAACATCAGCACTGATACCAAAATCTTTATCACCCATAGCATTGTTATCGCTTGCTTTCATCGCAGCATCATCTTCGCCAAAAAAGCCAAAAGCAGCAGGATTCCAATAACTTGCATTGGTATCACGAATAGAAGCAACACCAGCCCCACCCATACCCAATGCCCGCACACCTGCAGGTTGAAATTCAGCCGCTTGTACCACTTGTGAGCCAAGTGAGAACACTGCCAAACCACCCACAGCCATATACTTGAATGACTTTTTCATAATCTCTCCTCTTTAGGTAAAGAAGCATATCATGAAAATATCATGAAATTTGTCCATAGTTAAAACATGCGATGGATTTCCCTCATCAAGTGCGATACATATAAATCGAAAAATCATTTTTTAGATAATCATCATGCAATTCACACTCAGCACATAAATCTTGGCAATATGCCAATATATATTCGGGCATTAGACTATGTAAATCATGGGCTTTCAAAAAACGAGCATCCAACATATTAAAGGCAACACCTTTTCGGCAAAGCTTATACATCTGTTGAATCACCGATTTAGCATAGCCTGAATCATCATGCAGTTGTTCATTCAATGCGCCCGATAATATCACCCAATCAAAGCTTTGGTGTTCAAATGATACATCAAACACATCACCCTCATAAAAAGAAGCATCAGCATGACGATTCCGCGCTTCAGACAATATATCAGGGGATACATCCACACCTGTATAGTTTATGGGGCAAGCAACTGATTCACACCATGATTTAAAATCACCAAAACCACAGCCCACATCCAAGACAGCGTCACCTGCTTGAATGCCAATCTCTGCCAATACTTTAAAGCGCATTTCCTGAATATCTCGCCCACTCCAGTACAGCGCATGCGGATGATAACCAAAGCGTGTGTAGCTATCTTTGTGTTTATCCACAATACGCTGGCGCTGTTTTTCATTCATATCGTTTTTTAAGTATGAATACGACATCGTCACCCTCGAATGCGTTTATCGAGGGTCTTAGATTCCAGACACAAGCATTCTGGAATGACTGTTTTGTGTTGTCGGGGGAATGACGGTGGTTTAATATTTGAATCATTATAGCGTTTACTTGGTCAGTGACATGAAAATTTGAGGTAGTTTTTCAGGCAGTTTATCGACATGGTCAATCACCGTGTATTGCTGCCCAAAAATATCCGCAACATACTCATCCGCTTTCGGGTCAAGGTTGATACAATAGCTGTAAATACCTTGCTGCTGCAATTCTTTCACCGCTTGATGCGTGTCCTGAATCAACAAGGCATCATCATCCACATCAATATCCGCAGGCTCACCATCGGTAAGCACCAACATCAGTTTTTTATCCGCTTTTTGAGCTTTTAAATAATGTGCTGCATGACGCATCGCTGCGCCCATTCGCGTGGAATACTTCGCTTCCATCGCCGATAAACGCGCTTTCACATCATCATTAAAACTTTCTGAAAAGCCTTTGATGTGTGAATAACGAACATTGTGACGTGTATCCGAATGAAACCCAGCAATCGCAAATTTATCGCCCAGTTTATCAATCGTCCAAGCCAATAAGGTCACCGCTTCTTGAGATAATTCAAGAATCGTTTGTGTGCTTCCTTTGGCTTTTTCATTCAGCGATTGCGATAAATCGACCACCAACATCACTGCAATATCACGACCATCATTTTTATGACTCATATTGATGCGCATATCAGGTTGTGAACCGCTTTTTAAATCAATCAAGGAACGAATCGCCACATCCAAATCAAGTTCAGAACCTTCTTCTTGGTAACGTACACGCACTTTTTGCTGTGGTTTCAACGCATCCAAAATAGCTTTTAAACGCTTGGCCAAGGCTGAATGCTTTTCAAGAATTTGATCCACGACTTGCACATTGCCACGCGCATGAACCGCCTCATACACACTCACCCAATCGGGACGGTAGGTTTGAGCCTTATAATCCCATTCATGGTAATGACGTGGCGGCAAGGTATCGACATCATCTTGCATCTTTTGTTCTTCCAAATGTTCAAACTGCTCATCTTCATCGGAATTTTCAATGTAAATCCATAAATGCCGATTGTCATCACGGTAGTCCACTTCAGTATTTTCAAAGTAGGTATTTGGTGAAGCATCTGTTTGGCGACGGGTTCGTGCAATAAATGATAAAGCAATATCTGCCATATCTGGACTGCTGGATTCACTATCTTTCATAACATCAAAGAACCGCGCCACAAAACTTTTCAAGACCTCATCTTCAAGTTTGAACTCAGGATCTAAAATAGCGCGTGAGACCAAGGCTAAACGCAAACGAATCAATGACATTTCCGTATGAGATAAATCATTTTCATCGGGTATAGGGTGCAAGGCTAGGAATATGTTGCGTAAGCCAGGAAACTGCTGCATCGCCAAATATTCCACACGTGAATCTTCAAACAATTCGACGGCAATACGCTGAAATGGACTCCAGTTGTCCACCACCATTTTGCTGCTCCAACGGCGATGGGCTGCGATATGCGCCAATGCAGCGCGATAACGATTAATACCCGAAACACCATTCAAATCATCATACACATCAGGCAAACGGATACCCATGTGGTCATAATATGGCATGGGCTTACGCAATTCATCAAATGCCAAGGAATACGGCACCAAATAATCACCATCTTGCCATAATCCGCGTAAATACAAGTCAAGTTGACGTTCATGGTCGATCAATAAAGTGCCATGGCGTTCGCGTTGCATGACTGCAACAGCATCGGGGGATTGTAAGGTAAAATAATCTTTTTGACGCTCGGGGTGATTCTTATAATAACGCACACCATAATCCACCCAGTGACTAAACCCTTCAAGACTCAATTGGGAGAGTAATCGCGGTGCTTGCTTGAGTAAATCAGGCAGCCCAGGGCTTGGAAATGTGGTGTGATGTCCATGCACCGAGCCAGATGTTTCTTCCATCATTTTTTTAATCAAATGAAAATAATGATGCAATTGTTCATAGCTATGTAAACGCCGTGATACAGCACCTAGAGACTGCAAAAAGGGTACAATGGCTTTAAAATTGGTATGGGTGGATAAAAAATATG